>NZ_DBNGMQ010000106.1:0-39227 GCF_057126245.1 Yeosuana sp.
AAAATATTTTATTTAAAACCGGCTATAGCACTGTGATGCCACAATCAAAAAAAATCTTGGAAAACATTGCTAAATCTTTGGTGGAACGAAAAGATATTTATTTTACCATTCAAGGGCATGTGTGCTGTACTCAATATAGTAGAGATGCGGTTGATAGAAAAACAAAAAAAAGAAATTTATCTGTAGCCAGAGCTAAATATGTCTATGATTATTTTGCTAAAAAAGGCGTTGATAAAAAAAGAATGAAATATGTGGGTTTAAGACGTTTATTTCCGTTAGGCGGTGACCCCAAATTAGATAGACGCGTTGAAATATTAATTACTTATGTAAATAATAATTAATTCATACGTTTATAATAAACATAATACACTCTCATTTGAATATTAAAGTAATTCTATGTGTTTTTTGTTTCCTTCTTATAAGCTCTAAAAGCTTATCTCAAACCTTTGTACCAGATGATAACTTTGAACAAGCTTTAATTGATTTGGGTTATGATTCTGGTCCACTGGATGATGCTGTTCCTTCAGCAAATATTAATACCATTACAGATTTAGATGTTAACTTAAAAAATATTACGGATCTTACTGGAATAGAGGATTTTATAGCATTAACGGTTTTAAATTGTTCAGATAATTTACTTAGCAATCTAGATGTATCTAATAATACAAATCTTACCCAATTATTTTGTAGTAATAATTTTATTAATGCTTTAGATGTTTCTCTTTTACCTCATTTACAAATATTGTGGTGCGAAAACAATCAAATTTCCAATTTAGATGTTTCTAATAACTCAAACCTTATCTCATTAGTTTGTAGTAATAATCTTTTAACCAGTTTAGATGTTACAAACAATACAGGTTTAAATGTTTTAGCATTTGAAAGCAATCAAATATCTACTATTAATACCAGTAATAATAGTACGTTAAACTTTTTTTATTGCGGTAACAATCTAATAACATCTTTAGATATTACTCAAAATAGTAATCTTTCATATCTAGATTGTAGCAATAACCAAATAAGCATATTAGACACCAGTAACAACCCTATATTATATTTTATAAATACTGGTTTTAATAACTTAACATACTTGGATTTATCTCAAAATTCATCCTTAACTGAAATTGATTGCATAAACAACCAATTGTGTCGCTTAAATATTAAAAATGGAAATAACAACAATATTATCATCTTTAATTTTTCTAATAACCCAAACTTAAATTGTGTAATTGTAGACAACCCTTCTGGCAACCATACTACATGGAATCCGTTATCATTTACAAATTATGCTGTTTCTGAAAATGATTGCAGCAGTTTTGTAAATGTTGATTCTTTGCAAGATTTTTTAGGTTTAAGTTATACCCTTCCATTACTAAAAAATGGTGATTATTTTAGTGAATCTGGTGGAACAGGAACACCTTTATTTACAGGAGAAACTATTAACAGTTCACAAACAATATATATTTATAACGAAACGGTTTGTGATAGTAATGAAAGTAGTTTTAATGTATTAATTACCTCTGAATCTTATTATATTCCTAAATATTTTACACCTAATAATGATGGTAATCATGATATGTGGATGGTTCAAGATTTTTCGAATACTATTAATGGTATCTCAATATTTGATCACTACGGAAAGCTATTGAAATCCTTACAACCAAACGGAATAGGTTGGAACGGTACTTATAATGGTAAACCAATGGAAACTAATGATTATTGGTATGTTATCACATTTAATACAGGTGAAACAAAAAAAGGACATTTTACTTTAAAACGCTAAGTTTTAATCATCGCTATATGCGGAATATCATCTTCGAGATACGCCTCATCTATTTCTTGAAAACCTAAATTATTATAAAACGATTTTAAATATAATTGCGCAGAAATTTTAATTAATGTTTCGTTATAATATTGTTTAATCGCATGTATTGAAGATGTCATAATATCATATCCATATTTAAAATGACGTTCATTTTTTGAAACCACTACCCTACCAATACTAGATTCTTTAAAGTAATCTCCAGGTTTAAATAATCGTGTATAAGCGACAAGCTTAGTTTCTTTATACCCTAAAACGTGAAGTGCTTTTTGATCTTTCCCATCTACATCTTGATACACACAATCTTGTTCAACCACAAAAACCTCACTTCGTAATTGAAGTAAATCATAGAGTTCTTGCTTTGTTAACGCTTCAAAAGTTTTTACTTCTATTTTTAGCATGCTTCTATTGTTTTAATCATTACAAAACTTTTAAAAAGAGTGGAAATAATAATTCTTACTAATCTTGAACAATAATATCTTTTGGACCGCATTTACCATATTCCGGTTGAATATTAACATGATTAATTTGAAATTTTTTAAATAAAAGATTTTCAATTTTGGTTAAAATCGAATCAAATTGAGATAAGGTAATATCTTCATAAAAATCAATATGGGCCTCAAAATGGGTTTCCTCTTCGTTTAATTGCCAAACATGCACGTGATGCACATTTTTAACATCTTTAAGTTCTTGAACAGACTTTACAATTTCCTTAACCGGAATACTTTCAGGTGCAAACAACATAAGTACTTGAAACGAGTCTTTTAATAAATCAAATCCTACCCAAATTAAATATAAAGCAATCACTAAGGTTAAAACACTATCTATCCAATATATTTCATAAAATTTCATTAATAAACCACCTATTAAAACCGCGACACTCGCTAACATATCGGTTAATAAATGTAAATATGCAGAGCGCATATTCATGTTTTTTTTACTATCATTTTTTAATAATAGGACACTCAAACCATTAACTATTATTCCTAATAGTGATAACCATATTACTAATCCAGATTCAATAGTTTGTGGATTTTGAAACCGTATAATAGCTTCTTTTATTAACAGAATAGCAACAATTATTAATGTAGCAGCATTTACAAAAGCAGCTAAAATTTCTGCGCGCTTATATCCGAACGTTTTATGTAATGATGCTGATTTTTTTGATAAAACAGTTGCTAAATAACTCACTAATAGTGATAAAACATCGGTAAAATTATGAAGAGCATCACTTAATAACGATAAACTTCCAGAAACTAATCCTCCAATTACTTGAGCAACTGTAATTATAATATTTAAAAAAATAGAAAGAAATAAGTTTCTACCTTTTAAATGAGGATGGTTATGTGTATGATTATAAGAATGAGAATGTATATTACTCATTTAACAAGATAAAGGTATTTTATTAATACGATTTTGATGACGGCCACCTTCAAAAGGAGTTTCTAAAAAGGTATCAACCATTTCTATTACTTGTGGTAAAGCTGTAAACCGTGCTGGAATACTTAAAATATTTGCATCATTATGCTGTCTAGCAAGAGTGACTATTTCTTTATTCCAACATAAAGCAGAACGTACACCTTGATGTTTATTAGCTGTCATATTAGCACCATTTCCGCTACCACAAATAATAATACCAAAATCAACTTTATGTTCTTCTACATCTTTAGCAACCGGATGTACAAAATCAGGATAATCAACACTCCCCTCGGTATCCGTACCGTAATTATTAACATGATAACCTTTTGATTCTAAATACTTTATAATAGCATACTTATATTCAACACCAGCATGATCATTTCCTATTGATATATTCATAATTTATATATTTTTAAAAACGTAAAGGTACTAAATAACACTTAAAATTAAGTTTATAACACTATTGATTAACTGTTAATAACTGGTTACTAATTTATATAACTAAAGTATGGTGAATTCAATTAATTTTCTAATCAAATATTAAAGAATAAGTTCCTAATTTTAAAATCATTTTTTTTATTAAAAGTATGAGATAAATTTTAATAGATACCAACATTAAATATTAAAATAGTTATAAATAAAACCTAGTGAAATTTAGTTGTTAACAACTGTTTATATAAAATATAAATATATTAAAAATGAACCTTTTAAAATAATATAAGTTGTTAATTACCTATTAATAGAATGTAAATTTATTGTAATCAAAATAAATGTTAAAAAAGTTATACCGCTATTCACACCCTATAATAAGCATCATTATTTTTTTAAATTTTAAAAAGAAAATAGATATATATTATATAAGGTTGATAAGTTGATTAAATTAAATATAGTGTTTAAAAAATCGGCTTTAATTATTTAATTGTAACTTTGTAAAAAATAAATAGCATCTCTTCTCCTAAAAAGCGCTATTTTATAAAATAATTTCCAATATCTTAGGAAATAGAAATGATTACAAATATTACATGACAAGAAAGAAAAAAACGAAATCGTCAAATAAGATTTCAAACCTTACAAATACCATTCTTAGTATTTTAAAAAAAGAAAGAAACCAAAGTTTTAACTATAAACAAATTGCTTCCAAATTAGGAGTAAACGATGCTAGTAGTAGAAACCAAATCATAAAAAAATTACACGCTTTAACAGCTCAAAAAGAAATTGAAGAAGTTGAACGTGGTAAATTTAAAGCGATTATAACTACTGAATATCATACAGGTGTTCTCGATTTATCACATAAAGGATCGGGCTACATTATTAGTGATGACTTTGATGATGATGTGTTTATTGCATCTAATAATATAAACAGAGCTTTAAACGGTGATGAAGTAGAATTTTATGTGTACAAACGCCGTAAGCGTGGAAAAATGGAAGGTGAAATTACTCAAATTTTAAAACGTGCTAAGAGTGATTATGTTGGTGTTATTCAAATACACAGTAATTATGCATTTGTGATTCCTGATAGTAATAAAATGTACAAAGATATATTTGTACCTATTAATAAAATAAATAAGGCTGAAGATGGTGATAAAGTATTAGTGTCTTTAGAAGATTGGCCGGAAAAAGCTGATTCTCCTTATGGTAAAGTGTTGCAGGTTTTAGGAAAACCTGGTGAACATAACACAGAGATTCATGCTATTTTAGCAGAATATGGTTTGCCATATGAATTTCCTCGGGAAGTTGAAGAATTTGCGAATAAAATAGATACGTCAATTACGAAAGAAGAAATAGCAAAGCGTAGAGATATGCGTGATGTATTAACCTTTACGATTGACCCTAAAGATGCGAAAGATTTTGATGATGCTTTATCGTTTCAAGTTTTAAATAACGGATTATTCGAAATAGGAATTCATATTGCCGATGTATCGCATTACGTACAAGAAGGCACTATTTTAGACGATGAAGCTTACGAACGTGCCACTTCTGTGTATCTAGTAGATCGCGTGGTACCTATGTTGCCTGAAGTCTTATCAAACAACGCCTGTTCATTACGACCACATGAAGAAAAATTTACCTTTTCAGCAGTCTTCCAAATTGATGCAAATGCGCAAGTAAAAAAACAATGGTTTGGTAGAACCGTCACGTATTCTGATGCGCGTTTTTCTTACGAAGAAGCCCAGGCTATTATAGAATCTGGTACTAATAATATTCCTAAAGAAGTGTCATTAACAGGTAAAGCGTATCAAACAATATTAGAAGTTTCTCAAGCTGTTTTAAAGTTAGATGAACTAGCTAAAATAATGCGTTTAAAACGTATGAAAGATGGTGCTATTTCATTTGATAAAGTAGAGGTGAAATTTAACTTAGACGAACAATCGAAACCTATAGGAGTCTTTTTTAAAACCAGTAAAGATGCTAATCATTTAATTGAAGAGTTTATGTTATTAGCTAATAAAAAAGTAGCTGAATTTATAGGGAAGCAATCTCCTAAAAAAACCTTTATATATCGTGTTCATGATGAACCAGATGTTAGTAAACTAGCTAATTTACAAGGTATTGTTTCTAAGTTTGGTTACAAACTAAATTTTAAAGATAGAAAATCAACAACAGCTTCGTTAAATCATTTATTACAGGAAGTTGTTGGTAAAAAAGAGCAAAATTTAGTGGATACTTTAACGATTCGTACTATGAGTAAAGCTGAATATACGACACATAATATTGGACATTATGGGTTAGCATTTGATTATTATAGTCATTTTACATCTCCGATACGTCGGTATCCAGATGTAATTGCCCATCGTTTACTTCAGTTGTATCTTGATGGCGGAAAATCGGTTAATGAAGATGCTTACGAAGATAAATGTAACCATTCCAGTAATATGGAAAATCTGGCTACAAAAGCAGAACGTGACTCAATAAAATACATGCAAATTAGGTTTATGGAAGACCATAAAAATGAAGCGTTTTTAGGTGTTATTTCTGGTGTAACAGACTGGGGAATTTATGTAGAAATCATTGCTAATAAATGTGAAGGTATGGTAAGTGTTAGAGATATGAAAGATGATCATTATGCATTTGATGAAACACAATACGCTTTAGTTGGAAAAAATAATAAAAACATCTATCAACTTGGTGATGAAGTGGTTGTTAAAGTTAAAAACACCGATTTAGTTAAAAAACACTTAGATTTTAATCTGATAGCAAAAAAAGAGGAATAATTATTGATAACTTTACGTTATTATAAAAAAATAAAAAATGAAGCGTTTATTAACAGTACTTACTATTCTTATTTCGGTCACGCTTTTTGCACAAAAACCGATAGAAAAAACCATTGGAGAATTTACAGAACTTAAAGTGTATGATTTAATACAGGTAGAATTAATTAAATCCAACGAAAATAAAGTGATTATTTCAGGAAAAAATAATCAGGACGTTCTTGTGAATAATAAAAGTGGTAAGCTTAAAATTAAAATGAATTTAGAGCGTATTTTTAATGGAGACGATACAAAGGTCACTTTATACTATACCTCATTTGATATTCTTGATGTTAATGAAGGCGCTAAAATTTATTCTAAAGACGATATTAAACAGTATGAAATTGATTTAAAATCACAAGAAGGCGGTACAATAGATGTAAAACTAAATGTAACTTATGCAAATATTAAAGCGGTTACAGGTGGTGTTGTTACGGCAAGTGGAATGTCTAAAAATCAAAAGGTAACTTTATTAACAGGTGGTGTTTATCAGGGTGAAGGTTTAAAAACGGAAAAATCTGAGGTATCTATTAATGCCGCTGGTGAAGCATATATAAACGCTTCAAAACTGGTAGATATTAAAATTAGAGCAGGAGGTGATGTGTTTATTTATGGGAATCCAGAAACCGTGAATGAAAGTAGTGTTTTTGGAGGAAGAGTAAAACGTATGGATTAATACTAAATATTTTTAAATATGTAAGCCTGTTTTTAAAACAGGCTTTTTTTATTTCCATACATGGAATTCAAAAAGGAAACTATCAATAATATTTCTTTACTTTGTGTAAAGTCATAAGTTTTTATGTTTGAAGATGTTTTAAGAGCCATTCCGTTTGGTATCATATTAGCATTTACCATAGGGCCGGTATTTTTTGTACTTCTAGAAACTAGTGTAACTAAAGGTTTTAAAAGTGCTTTAATATTTGATCTTGGTGTAATGTTAGCCGACATCTTATTTATTATAGTTGCTTTTTATAGTACCAATAAACTATTAGATAAAATAAAAGACGATCCAAATTTTTTAGTTTTTGGTGGTGTATTATTAGTGGTTTATGGTTTAATTTCTTTTATAAAAACATCAAAATCGTTTCGAGAAATTGTAAAAGAATATCATAGAATCGATATTCAAAAAAAGTATGGAAAACTCTTTTTAAAAGGATTCTTACTTAACTTTATTAATATTGGTGTACTACTCGGTTGGGTTGGTTTTATTGTTATTGCCAACTCTTTATCTGCATCAAAAGAAGGGGTTATTGTTTTTCTGTCAACTATTTTAATTACTTATTTTTTAGTAGATCTTGTTAAAATTGCGGTTTCAAAAAAACTAAAAAACAAATTAACACCAAGACTTATTTTTAAAACAAAAAAAATAATAGCACTTGTTATTTTAGGCTTTGGCATCTTGCTTTTAGTACAAGCCTTTTTTCCAAAAGAAAAGGAACTGATAAAAGAAAAGTTGGAACAAATAAATATTAGAAAAGAAAAACCTTCAGTATAACTGAAGGTTTTTTTGAGGCGTCGAGCGGATTCGAACCGCTGTAGAAGGTTTTGCAGACCTCTGCCTAGCCACTCGGCCACAACGCCATTATTTGATTGCAAATGTAAAAAAAATTCAGACTTTTCTTTACAATTAATTACTTTTTACGCTCATCGGTCATTTTAATCGTTACTTTTTCAACATCACCACCAATGGGTGGGTTTAATTTACTAACCCAAACCGTTGCTTTTTTTACTAGTGCATCTTCGTTAAAAATTCTATTTAATATGCGTTTTCCAACAGTTTCTAGTAAATAAGACGGTTTACCCATTTCTTCTCTTACCACTTTATTTAAAAAAACATAATCCACAGTATCATTGAGTTTATCAGTAATAGCAGAGGTTTGTAAATCAGCTTCTACTTCTAAATTTACAAGGTAATCGCTCCCTATTTTTGTTTCTTCTTTAAGACACCCATGATGCGAAAATACACGAATGTTTTCAACTTTTATAACCCCCATTAGCTTGTAAATAAATCAAATATATTACTTAAAGCACTTGTTTTAGCTTTATAGAATTCTGTATATGTACATCGCATACAAGTGACAGAAGTAAATTTTTTATTTTGAATATCAAAGATTTTTGAGAATGTGCCTCCAGTAGCTCTCATTTCATCTATTTTGTATTCTGTATTGCTACATTTTGGACACTTGTAATTAATATTTTCCATTGTAAAAAATTATAAGGTATTAGTTTTTATAATTGTATGTAACAAGAATTAAAATTTGTTACGCTTCTTAAACTTAATAAGCTAAAATAACTTGAATTTCCGTAATTTTGAAGCTTATTTAGTTGAAATAAATAAGAACCATGTCTGAAGAGAAAAAACCACTTAATTTTTTAGAGCAAATCATTGAAGAAGATTTAGCTAATGGAATGAATAAAAATGATTTACGTTTTCGTTTTCCTCCGGAACCTAATGGTTATTTACATATTGGGCATACCAAAGCGATTGGTATAAGTTTTGGTTTAGGTGAAAAATATAATGCTCCCGTTAATCTTCGTTTTGATGATACAAATCCTGCTAAAGAAGAACAAGAATACGTTGATGCTATAAAAAAGGATGTGTCTTGGTTGGGTTATAGCTGGGATAAAGAACTGTATTCTTCTGACTATTTTCAACAATTATACGATTGGGCGATATTACTTATTAAAGACGGAAAAGCTTATGTAGATTCGCAGTCGTCTGATGCCATGGCTGAACAAAAAGGAACACCAACACAACCTGGTGTCGATGGTCCTTTTAGAAATAGAAGCGTAGAAGAAAATTTAAATTTATTCTACGGAATGAAAGATGGTGAGTTTGACGAAGGCGACCATATTCTTCGTGCTAAAATTGATATGCAACACAATAACATGCTGATGCGTGACCCGATTATGTATCGTATATTAAGGAAACAGCATCACAGAACTGGAAATGCATGGTGTATTTATCCTATGTATGATTGGACACATGGTGAAAGTGATTATATAGAGCAAATATCGCATTCGCTTTGTTCCCTTGAATTTAAGCCTCATAGAGAGCTTTATGACTGGTTTAAGAACGAAGTGTACGCTTATAGTAAAAACGTGTATCCTTTAATACCTAAACAGCGTGAATTTGCACGTTTAAATCTTAGTTATACCATTATGAGTAAGCGTAAGTTGCTTCAATTGGTTCAAGGTGGTATCGTAAAAGGTTGGGACGACCCCAGAATGCCTACTATTTCTGGCTTACGCCGAAGAGGCTATACACCAAATTCACTTAGAAAATTTGTAGAAACCGTGGGTGTTGCTAAACGTGATAACGTTATTGATGTATCGCTTTTAGAATTTTGTATTCGTGAAGATTTAAATAAAATAGCACCGCGCGTTATGGCGGTTTTAAATCCGGTTAAATTAGTGATTACTAATTACCCGGAAGGTGAGGAGGAATGGTTAGAAGCTGAAAATAATCAAGAAGACGAAAGTGCTGGGTTTAGAAAAGTACCGTTCTCAAGAGAATTATATATTGAAAAAGACGATTTTAAAGAAGAAGCTGGTAATAAGTTTTTTAGATTAAAATTAGGTGGCGAAGTGCGTCTTAAAAATGCTTATATTATTAAAGCTGAAAGTGTTGTTAAAGATAATAACGGAGAGGTTATAGAAATTCATTGTACGTATTCAGAGGATACTTCTAAAAAAGTAAAGGGGACCTTGCATTGGGTATCAATAAAACACGCTATAAAGGCCGAAGTTAGAGAATATGACAGGTTATTTATGGATGAAGCACCAGATAGCCATCAGGATAAAGATTTCATAGAATTTATAAATCCGGAGTCTTTAAAATTGATAGATGCTTATGTGGAACCAAGTTTACAAGAAGCTAGAGTGGGAGATAGGTTTCAATTTCAACGCTTAGGATATTTTAATGTTGATCATGATTCTATTTCAAAACATTTAGTGTTCAATAAAACGGTTGGATTAAGAGATTCTTGGGCGAAGCAAAAACCCAAACAAGCATCAGAAAAAAAAGCACCAAAACTGCAACAACAATCGCAACGTAAAGCTATTGATGTCATTCAGCAATTGGGTAAAAAATATACCAATTTACCCGAAGCTAAACAGCTTAAAGTAAAAAGTGAGATTCAAGAACTTGCAAACAATGTAACTTATGAAGAGTTAGCGCCTTTATTTGGTACGGCTCTAAAAAAAGTAGGAACACGCATTGCGGTAATGATAACACTTGGAGTTTTGATTAAAAACGGACTTCAAAAGAATACAGAGATTGAAATTTTTATTGAAAAAGCTTTGGTAGGTAATCACCCACTATTGGTAGCCGAAGCGAATGCTGTTTAATTTTATTTTTAGATTTTAAATAAATCTTACTATTAGAATTTTAGTTATATTTAATTTCAAACTAAACTAAATATCTTATGGAAATTAATTTTATTGCAATTCTTGCCGCTGCAATTTCAGCGTTATTTGTTGGGTTTATTTGGTACAACCCAAAAGTTTTTGGTAATGCTTGGATGAAAGCTGCCGGAATAAATGAAGAACAAATTAAAAACGGAAATATGGCAAAGATTTTTATTTTGTCTTTAATTTTTTCGTTTTTGTTATCCTTTGCGATGTCATTTTTGGTAATTCATCAAACAGGTGTTTTAGGTGCTATTGGTGGAGACCCAACAAAAGCTCTACCGTCTTATGTGGCCTTTATGACAGATTATGGAGATACTTTTAGAACCTTTAAGCATGGGGCTTTACATGGATTTATGGGTGGTATTTTAATTGCCCTACCTATAATTGGAACCAATGCGTTGTTTGAAAGAAAAAGCGTAAAATACATTCTAATAAATAGCGGGTATTGGATTGTAACCATCACCATTATGGGAGCTATCGTTTGTGGTTGGAAATAATGTTATAATCATTTAGTATAATAAAAGACTGATGACTAAAGTTTTCAGTCTTTATTTTTTTGTCTTGATAGAATTTAAATTGTATACATCGGTTACTAAACTTCCAAAAAAAGCATGGAATGATTTAACGCGTCATGATATTTTTTTACAAATACCTTATTTAGAAGCCACTTCAAAAGCTTTACCTAAAACTATTGCCATGTGTTATGTTGGAGTTTTTAACCAAAATCAGCTTGTTGGCGTGGCTGTTATTCAGCATGTACAGTTATACTTAAAAGACATGTTTAGGCATGATACTGCGACATGTATAAAAGAGTTAATACAAAACACACTTTCAAAAGTTTTAAAAGGACATATTTTGGTAGTTGGTAATTTAACCCATACAGGCCAACATGGTATTTATTTTAATGCTGAAAAGATTTCTGAACCTGATTTCATTACTACTATTTTTGGTGCTTTAAAAGCGCTTCAAATAAGAATAAAACAAGATCATAAAAAGACAATACGTTTAATTCTTTTTAAAGATTATTTTGAAAATGACACCATTCATTTGCATAAACAAGTTTTTGACGCTCATAAGTTTCATAAATTGAAAGTACAACCCAATATGATTATGTCAACTAAAGAAACTTGGTTAACAAAGCAAGATTATATTGAGGCTATGACATCAAAATATAGAACCAGATATAATCGGGCTAGAAAAAAAAGAAACCATATTGTTGTTAAAGAATTAGATATAAAGGCATTAAAAGAAGAATCAAAGACTATCTACAATCTTTATAAACATGTATCTAACAATGCATCCTTTAACACGTTTATATTACCGGAAAACCATTTTTTAAGTTTAAAGGAATATTTAAAAAATGACTTTAAAGTTTTTGGATATTATTTAAATGATGAGCTTATCGGCTTTTACTCGTTAATTATTAATAACGAGTTCTTAGAAACCTACTTTTTAGGGTATGATGCTGAACACCAACACAGTAATCAATTGTATTTAAACATGCTTTATGATATGGCTGAATATGCCATAAAGAACAAATTTAAATCGGTTGTTTATGCCAGAACAGCCATGGAAATAAAAAGCTCTGTTGGTGCCAAAGCAGAACCTATGTTTATGTATTTAAAATATACGAATAGTTTTGTAAATGCTATTTTAAGGCCAATATTTAGCCTTATGAATCCGTCTCAAGACTGGGAAGAACGGCATCCTTTTAAAAACGATTAAATTTATAGATATTTATAAAATTTTTGTAATAAACGTATATCTATTAAATGAGCCTAAGAACCCTTATATTATTAATTATAAATAGTTTGGTTTTTTTAGTAGTTGTAATCTTGTCCATTACATTCTACAATCAGTTCTCTCATGTAATAGACGATAGAGTGCTTCAGCAATTAAACTCTATTAAAACCCTTAAAAAAATTCAGATAGAGAATTTTATTCAAACGGAGTGGCAAAAGTTTTTACAAAATCCGATTTCTACAGGTTTTGTTGATAGTTTAAATATTTCGATGTCTCAAAAGGAATTTCCTGTTTCTGGAATTTATGACTTAACCAAATCGCACAAACAAAATAAAACCTCAATTGGCTTGGTGTTGATTGATAGTAACCAAATAAAATTAAAAGTTATACCCTATAAAAAGATTAAGAGTATTTTACTTGAAAGAACAGGAATGGGAAATACGGGAGAGTCTTATCTTGTTGGAGACGATTATTATATGAGATCTCAATCTCGATTTTTACCAGAAAAAATTCCTTTTAAAATATTGGTAAAAACAAAAGGCGTACTAAACGCATTATCTGGCAAATCGGGACGAGGAATCTATAAAGATTATAGAGGGGTTGATGTGTATGGTGTTTATAGTGCAATAAACCTATCAAACCTTAATTTAGTAATACTTTCTGAAATCGATAAAAGCGAGGTTAAAGCGCCTTTAGAAGATCTTAAATTAAGACTTTTAGGTTTAATATGTGTTATTACGTTCATTGCTATAGTTTTATCATTATTTCTTACCAGAATAATAGCCAACCCAATCATTAATATGAAAAAGAGTTTAAAAATTATGGCTGATGGGGATTATAAACAAACGAATGTATTTGTTAAAAACTCTAATGAAATTAAGGAAATGTTTGAAGCTCTTGATAATTTAAAAAAGTCATTGCAAGGCGCAGTAAAGTTTTCAAATGAAATAGGTAAAATGAATCTCAATTCTCATTATCTTCCAAAAAGCCAAAACGATTTATTAGGCAAAAGTCTCATAAAAATGAGAAATAAATTAATAGAATTTAGAAATAACGAAAACAAACACCGTATTAATACAAAACGCCAATTGGTTGATGGTTTAGAAAATGAAAGACGAAGACTTTCCCGCGAACTTCACGATGGTATAGGCCCACTTTTAACCTCATTGAAATTTTATATAGAAAACAAAATTGAGAGTAAAACACAGCAACACGAAATGAAAACCATTGTTGACGATACAATTTCTGAAATACGGTTAATGTCAAATGCGTTAATGCCATCAACATTAGACGATTTTGGAGTGGGCGCAGCATTAACAAATTTTATTGAGAGCATCAACAACTCATCGAGTATTAATATTGAATTTGAAGACCTAACCAAGCAAACTAAAAGCAAGATTACCAAAAATCAAGAAATTAATATTTTTAGAATTTGTCAAGAGTTGATAAATAATTCTCTTAAACACGCTAATCCTAACAATATTAGAATAACACTGTCTGAATTTGATGATTTTATCTCTCTTTTTTATTTTGATGATGGCAATGGTTTTAATATGAATACCATAAAATTAGGTTCCGGAATTATTAACATTAAAGAGCGTGTTGAAATTTGTAATGGAGCGTTACAAATTAATTCAAAACCAGAAAAAACAACTTTTGAAATTGAGTTACCAATAGAAGAAAATGAAAACCATTAAACTTGTAATAGCAGACGATCACGAACTTTTTAGAAACGGTTTAAAAGAATTACTTAAAAAGAACAACGATATTGAAGTAGTCGCTTCTGTTGGAGATGGCAAAGAATTTATAGAAGTTCTTAAAAATAATCCATCTTTAGATATTGTTTTACTAGATATAACGATGCCTAATATGGATGGGTTTGAAGTTTTAAATCAAATTAAAAGTTTAAATAAATCCGTTAAGCCAATAATAATATCTATGCATGATGAAGGCAATTATATTGCGAAATGTGCTAAAAAAGGGGCCTATAGTTATTTACTTAAAAATACAGATCAGGACGAATTAATTAAGGTGATACGTATAGTAAGTGAAGGAAAAAAATACTTCAGTCCAATAATCTCTGAAAAGATGATTAACTACATGTCAGAGCAAACTATAAGCGAAAATATACTTTCTAAAAAAGAACAAGAAGTTTTAGAACTTATATCTAAAGGTTTAACAACCAAAGAAATAGCATTACAATTGTTCGTTAGTTCTCGAACCATTGAAACACACCGTTCTAATATTATAAAAAAACTAGAAGTTAAAAATACGGCAGAACTTATTAAAAAGGCTACTAAATTAAATCTTATTTAAACTAATTTCGATTACGATTAAAAACAGAACTGGATTAGTTTTAAGAGCGTTAATTCTTGTGTCAGGTTGAGTGCCGTTTAAACCTTATGATAATTTAAGGAATATAGACCTTTCGACTTAGTTCAAGGAGACATTTTATAAAGGTCTTTATAAATCCATAGCAATCAACAATATATTAATATATATCGGATTATTTAGCTAAATATATCCGTATAAATACGGATATGAAATGGGTGATTTCATGTAGCTCTGAAGGCGTTAGTTTGTGTTTAATTTTACATAAATTTAAAAATAAGCGTTATGAGAACTACAATGTTAATACTGTTATTATCTTTATTTACAATAGGTGCTTTTGCTCAGAAGAGAAGCGATTTAAAAGGACCAGCATATAAAAATTATAAACCTGGCCAGCATATCAGTGAGCCCACTTTAGTCTACACAGTTACTAATAAAAAGGAGCTAAAAGGCCCAGCCTATAAAAATAAAAAGCCATGGCAAGATAAATCGGATAAAAAATATGTTGCAATTACCTATGGTTCAGATAGGTCTAAATTAAAAGGACCGGCATATAAAAACTATAAACCTTGGCGCAAAAACAATAATTAATTTTAGGTAATTGAGGTATAAAAGAAAAAAGCTATTAGCCAACCATGGGCTAATAGCTTTTTTATTAATAAATAGATTTAAGTCTTATGAAACTTTATAATAAAATTAAGTGGGTATTAGGAATTTTCATGGTTTTTATTTTAATATTAGCCACAAACTTAATTGATAGAAACAATTTTATAAGAGTTAAGGATTCTGTTGTTACAATTTATGAAGATAGACTTATAGCTAGCGATTTAGTATTTGATATGTTTAAATTGGTTAAAAAGATGGAAGTTGCTCTCAAGCTATCAGACACACTATTTTTTAATCAATAAAATAACATAGCTAACAGCAAAATTAATAATCTCATTTTAAGGTTTGAACTAACCGAACTTACCTGCGAAGAACATACTATTTTTAAAAATTTAAAAAGGAATTTTGAATCGCTTAAAAGTGTTGAAAGAAATTTTGTAGCATCAAATTTTAAAGACAAAAGCAATCAAGAAGATATCATTATAAATATTAATAAAAATTTTGATGACTTATCTAAAATCCAATAAACCGAAGGTAGAAGACAGATGTCAATGAGTAAAAAGGCTACTAGTACGGTAGAATTATTTACTTAAATTGAAATCTGTCTTTTGATTTTTTTGGCAATTGCCATTCTAATAATTGTAATGTGCAAGCCAAATTAAACAGGTTATTTCTGCTCTTTTTTCTTAGCATTTTTTATAGCTTCTCCAATTTGGTTACTGGCTGTAAAACTTGCGACCATATCGTTTAGCATATTACTTCCTGCTTGTGGTGAATTTGGTAATAATATTAAGTTACTATTTGTTTCACTACCAATAGCCTGTAATGTATCATAATGTTGCGTGACCACAATGAGAGCCGAAGCTTCTTGTGAGTTAATACCAACTCTGTTTAACACATCAACTGATTCTTCTAATCCGCGAGCTATTTCTCTACGTTGGTCAGCAATACCTTGACCTTGTAATCGCTTGCTTTCTGCTTCAGCTTTTGCTTTTTCAACGATTAAAATACGGGCAGCATCACCTTCGTACTGAGCCGCTGTTTTTTCTCTGTCGGCTGCATTAATTCTATTCATTGCTAATTTTACCTGAGCATCTGGGTCAATATCGGTAACTAGGGTTCTAATAATATCATACCCATATTCCATCATGGCATCGTTTAACTCAGTTTTTACCGCAATGGCGATATCGTCTTTTTTCACGAAGACATCATCCAATTTCATTTTAGGAACTTCAGCTCTTACCACATCAAACACGTAAGATGTAATTTGTTCATGTGGATAATCCAACTTATAAAAAGCATCATATACTTTTTCAGGGAGTACTTTATATTGCACAGAGACTTTAAGTTTTACAAATACATCGTCTAATGTTTTAGTTTCTACAATGACATCTAATTGTTGAATTTTTAAACTTAATCGTCCGGCAACTCTATCAACTAAAGGAATTTTTAATTGAAGACCAGATTTACGAATACTTAAAAACCTACCAAAACGCTCAATAATAGCGGCAGTCTGTTGTTTAACAATAAAGAATGATGAGATAAGGATGATTACCCCAAGAAAAAGAATGACAGGGAAGAATAATTGACTCATGGTTTTATATTAAAAATGTTAGAACTATTAAGGTACAAAATTTATGTTAAAAAGGAGTGCTTATTGGAACACTTATTAAACTTAAACCCCTTTTATTATTAGTAGCGTTTTGTATCTGTTTTGTTACAAAAATTTATACTGAATGCTAAAACCAATTTATGTTTTTCTCAGAATTTAGGGTTTCATTTTAATTTTTTAGAAGTTTATTAATTTTAGTATCAAAAATTTTAACTTTAGATATGGTAGAATCAATATTATCTGATTTTACAATCTTTTCACTTTTATAACCAATATGGTTTAACCAGCCTTTTGATCTGGTATTCCTCCTAATTTTAATTAAATAAAATAAGCTGTCTTTTTCGAGTTGTTCCATTTCAGAAATAGCATCCTTAATTATAATTTTTGGATATAGATCTGCAATTACTTTTTTTGCCATATAAAAATGACCAATGTCATTAGGATGCACCGCATCTGGTATAAATGTGCTATCTGGATTATTTTTTTTAATAACAAAAAGTTCTTTGCTTAAAGCAGAATGTAAATTTATAACTTTAATATTTTTCAGAGAAATAAGCCAATTTGCATAATCTTTTAAAACTTGATTGTAATTGAAGTAGGGGTGATTATAAGACTGTATTTCATTTTCCTTTGATAAACGTTCTTTTACAGAATTTGAATCAAATGGAGTTGGCGTTAGTAAAATGAGCTTTGCTCCATGAGTTTCAATTTTATTTTTTAAGTTTAAAATTCCCGTCTTATAGTTAGAAAATCGGACAGAATCTTTCTTCGAATAAATCCCATCATTCATACCGTAACATGCTATTACGACATCGGGTTTTGTTAGTTTTATAGCTCGATCTAATCGTGTATAAAGATAAGGTCTAGGAAATGCACGACCTTCTTCAGAATCTCCCGAAATAGTTTCACTAGACAATCCAATACTAATGATATTTAAAGATTTATCAGGATAATTTTTTCTTAAATAGTACTCTAAAAAATCAACATATCTCCCATTTTGAGTAATACTGTTACCTAGAATTAAAACCTTTTTATTGTGAAGAGGGAAAAGTTTTGAATCTGATTTATTACAGGAACTTAATAGAATTATAAAAATGATAACCCAAAAATTTTTCATGATAATAAGCCGTAAATTAAAAAGTATTTATTGCAGTTTTTAAGCGCTTTATAGTTTCAGCTTTTCCAATCATAAACATAATATCAAATACATCGGGACCTTGTAAAGCACCAACAAGTGATAGGCGAAGTGGCATCATCACTTTTCCAAAGCTTATTTCATTACTTTTAATCCAACCTTTAATATCGGTTTGAAGATTTTCTACAGTAAACTCAGAAACAGATTCTATGACGATTATAAGTGTCTTCATTAGTTCAGGCGTATCGTCCTTAAAAGCTTTTTTTGCAGCTTTTTTATCATAAGTTGTCGGCGACATAAAAAAGTAATGACTTAGCTCCCAAAAATCACTAACAAACGTAGCACGTTCTTTGATTAAACCAATAACTAAGGCGATAAAGTCTGTATCGATTAGGCTTAATTCGCTTCTTTGATTTTTAAAAGTTTCTGCTAATTTGAAATCAGTCTGTTCTTGCATGTAATGGTGATTAAACCACTTAATTTTATCTGGATCAAAGCGCGCGCCCGACTTATTTACTTTTTCTAAATCAAATGATGCAATAAGTTCATCTAAAGTGAAAATTTCCTGTTCTGTTCCTGGATTCCATCCTAATAACGCTAGGAAATTAATCATGGCTTCAGGAAAATAACCATCTTCTTTATACCCTCTGGATAGTTCATTTGTTTTTGGGTCTGTCCATTCTAAAGGAAATACGGGAAATCCTAATTTATCACCATCACGCTTGCTTAATTTTCCTTTTCCAGTTGGTTTTAATATTAACGGGAGATGAGCAAATTCTGGAATATGCCATCCAAATGCCTGGTATAAGGCTATATGAAGCGGTAGAGAAGGTAACCATTCTTCACCACGAATCACATGGGTGATTTCCATTAAATGATCATCTACAATATTAGCAAGGTGATAAGTTGGCATCCCATCACTTTTAAACAACACTTTATCATCAAGAAGTTCTGTTTTAAATGATACATGACCACGCACAATATCCGAAGTTGAAATAGTTTGGTGAGTACCTTCGTTTTCAGTTTTGAGCATTTTGAAACGAATTACATAGTCATCACGAGTATCGAGGCGTTTTGAAACTTCTTCTTTTGAAAGAGAAATAGAGTTATTTAGGCTTGCTCTATTATGCCAATTATAGATAAAAGTTTCACCTTTTACTTCATAGTTATTTCTCTGTAAATCTAGTTCTTCAGCGGTATCAAACGCATAGTAAGCATGTCCTGAACTTATTAGTTTTTCAGCATATTTAGCATAAATTTCTTTGCGCTCGCTTTGTCTGTAAGGACCAAATGTATCATTTTTACCAGGGCCTTCATCAAAAGGAATATTGCACCAGTTTAAGGCATCAACAATATACTGTTCTGCACCTTTAACATATCTGTTTTGGTCCGTATCTTCAATTCTTAAGATAAACGTACCATTATGTTTTTTTGCAAATAAATAGTTGAATAAAGCCGTACGAACACCACCAATATGAAGTGGTCCTGTTGGGCTGGGTGCAAAACGCACACGAACATTGTTACTCATGCTTTTGATTTTGGTGCAAAGATAGATTGATATGATAAAAGATAAAAGATAAAAGACGAAAGAAAAAGTATAGCCATAATTCATATGAGCTAAACCGAATAAAATATTTTTATTTTAAAAGCGAAGCTATCAAAAATCTAGGATTCTAATTAAGAATCATTTCACGCGGAACACGTTTGTTCATCACTCTAAACCAAATAGGAGGCATCATAGCGAAAACCATTGAGGTAGGATAGCCATAAGGCATTTGCGGGCTTTCATCATGACAATCTAAGATTTGATATTTTTTAGATGTTTTATAATGATGGTCGCTGTGTCTTGTTAATTCGTAAAGAACTATTCTGCCAATCACATGGTTTGAATTCCATGAATGGATTTTCTTTACACGTTCGTATCTGCCTGATTCCGTTTTTAAGCGTAGTAATCCGTAGTGCTCAATGTAGTTTACCGTTTCTAATAATATAAATCCAGTAACTGCAGAAAATAAGGCAAACACAATGCCTAAGTAACCAAATATAAAATATACAATTAATAGATAGGCTGCTTGGAAACACACATACCATAACATATCATTCTTTAATGATAAAAAAGGTAATTCATTATTTTTTAAAAGTTTTTTTTGAATCTTCCAAGCATTCATATATTGCCTGAAAATTGAAGTAATCCAAAAGGAGTATACGGTTTGATTATAACGTGCGGTTGCAGGATCTTCTTTAGTTGCTGCATGTAAATGATGCCCATGATTATGTTCAATATAAAAATGCATATACAATGATGGTAGTAATAAAATTTTCCCTAAAAAGCGTTCATTGGTAGTCTGCCTATGACCAAGTTCATGCGCAACATTAATACCATTTACACCTAGAACTATTCCAACAGAAATAATCAATCCAACAAACTCATATGTTTCTAATTGAGTTGATTTTACCAAAGTTAGAGCATATATTAGTAGTCCGTAAACAATAGGTAAATTAAGATACAGTAACCAATCAAAAAGCTTATTTTTTAGTCTGTTTTTTGATTCTATGTCAGTAACGTTTGAATTATCAATAGGGAAAATTAATTCTAAAACAGGAATGATAACAAAAGCATAAATAGGTGTTAAAAAGGAAAATAGATCTTTATAATAAAGACCAATAAACGCAACGAACGGAATTGTTAAGGCGGCTAGATATTTTAAATCTTTCATTTATTAATGTCGCTTATTAAAGTTGTAATGCATTTAAAATACTAATTATATCAAATTTAGTCAATTATAGCTTAAAATAAAATTGTAATTTCGTATGTTATACTAAGGTATTCTAAATATTAAAAAGGCTTTAAAAATATAGTGGAAGCATTTAAAAACATACAAATAAAATTAGAGGGTTTTATTAGAAAATATTATACTAATGAACTCATAAAAGGTGCTATTTTATTTTTCGCTATTGGTTTGTTATACTTTCTATTTACACTTTTTATTGAATCTGTTTTATGGCTTGATTCTATTTCAAGAACCATCCTTTTTTGGATGTTTGTAGGTGTTGAAATTGCTTTAGTTGTGAATTTCATAGCGATACCAATAGCAAAACTATTAAAGCTTAAAGACGGCATCAATTTTGAAAAGGCATCAAAGCTTATTGGGAAACATTTTCCACAAGTGAATGATAAACTTCTTAATGTATTACAACTTCAAAAAGACACCCAAAAAACAGAATTGTTGCTTGCAAGTATCAATCAGAAATCTGCTGAACTTAGCCCCATTCCTTTTAAATTGGCAATAAATTTTAAAACGAATTTAAAGTATTTAAAATACGCTGCGATTCCTTTGGGTATTATTTTACTAACATTTGCAACAGGAAACATTAATTTGTTTAGTGATAGTTTTGAAAGAGTAGTGCATTACAGAACTGCTTATGAGCCACCGGCGCCTTTTCAGTTTTATGTCATTAATAATAATTTAACGGCTATTGAAAACACTAATTTTAAATTGCAAGTTAATATTACTGGTGAAATAATTCCAGAAAGCGTTGAAATTCAATACAATAACGAAACTTACTTTTTACAACAAAAACAATTAGGTGAATTTGAATATGAGTTTTCTAAACCTAAGGAGGACATCCAGTTTTCGTTACAAGCTAATGACATAAGTTCAAAACAATATAATCTTCATGTGATTAAAGCACCAACGCTATTAAGTTTTGAAATGTTATTGGATTATCCTGAGTATACTCAAAAACCTAATGATATTCTAAAGAGTACGGGTAATGCTATAATTCCTGAAGGCACTAAAGTCACTTGGAATTTAATTACAAAATCTACAGATGAGGTCCTATTTTTTTCTAAAGACACCCTGTCATTTCAAGAAAAGTATAGCAATCATTTTGAATTGTCGAAGAAAGTTTTTAGCAATATAGATTATAGTTTAAGTACCAGTAATAGTAACTTAAAGGGGTATGAAAACTTAGCCTTTAATATTGATGTAATTAAAGATGAAGCACCGGAGCTTAATTTGAAAATGGAGAAAGATAGTGTTGATTTGCAAACGTTATATTTCTATGGACAATTAAGTGATGATTATGGATTGAGTAAGTTACAATTAGTTTATTATCCTACAGATAATGAAACAAAAAAGAAAACCCATTTAATTCCAATTTCATCATCTAACATAGCAGAATTTATTATGTCTTTTCCTGATAATTTAGATATCGAAGAAGGAGTTGCTTATAGCTTATTTTTTCAGGTGTTTGATAATGATGCTGTTCATTATTTTAAAAGTACAAAAAGTGAAGTTTTTAGTTATAGAAAAAGAACAAATGAGGAAGATGAACAAAAGAATCTTAAAGAGCAAAGTGAAACTATAAAAGATTTAAATAAATCATTAAATAAGTTCGAAGAGCAAGAAAAACAGTTAGAAGAGCTTTCAAAAACACAAAAGGAAAAATCAGAATTAAATTTCAACGATAAGAAAAAATTTGAATCATTTATTAAGCGCCAAAGGCAACAAGATGAAATGATGAAAAATTTTAATAAACAGTTAAAAGATAATATTCAAGAGTTTCAGAAGGACTCTCAAAAAGATGATGTTTTTAAAGAGGATTTAAAAAATAGGTTAGAAGAGAACGAAAAACAACTTAAAGAAGACGAAAGGTTATTAGAAGAAATAGAAAAACTACAAGATAAAATTAATAAAGAGCAGTTTTCACAAAAACTTGAAGAGCTTGCGAAACAAAATAAAAACAAAAAGAGAAGTTTAGAACAATTACTTGAATTGACTAAACGTTTCTATGTTGCTAAGAAACTTGAAAAGTTGCAGGAAGAAATAGCTAAACAAGCTATTGATCAAGAAAAGCTTTCGAATGAGCCAAATGAAAAAAACACGAAAGCCAAACAAGATGAATTAAATAGTAATTTTGATGATTTTATTAAAGAGATGGATGAGCTTGAAAAAGCTAATAAAGCTCTAAAAAAACCAATGGACGCCTCTCGTGATAAGTTAGATGAAAATGAGGTTAAATCGGATCAGGAAAAGGCCTCGGAAGAATTAGGTAAAAAAGAAGAGAATCAGGCTTCAGATAATGAAGAGCAAAAACTTCAAAATAACGAAAACGAAAAGAACGCGAAAAAGAGTCAGAAGAAAGCAGCGAAAAAAATGATGCAGATGAGTAAAAGCATGCAACAATCTATACAAATGGGCGGTGGCGATCGGCTTCAAGAAGATGCTGAGATGCTTAGGCAAATTTTAGACAACTTATTGTTATTTTCTTTTGACCAAGAATCACTTATGAATCAATTTAAGACTATTGATGTTAACCATAATAAATATGCAGCCTATTTAAGAAATCAAAGCAACTTAAGAGAACATTTTAGGCATATTGATGATAGTTTGTTTGCACTTTCTTTAAGGCAACCTAAATTGTCAGAAACAGTCAATAAAGAAATCACAGAGGTGTTTTTTAATATCGACAAGTCACTATCGCAGTTAGCCGAAAATCAATTACCACAGGGAATTTCTAATCAACAATTTACAATGACTGCTGCTAATAATTTATCAAATTTTTTAAGTGATGTGCTCGATAATATGGAAGAGCAGTTAAACCCATCACCAGGAAAGGGCAAAGGAGATTTAGATATACAATTAGAAGATATTATTATGAGTCAGGAAGAGCTTAATAAGATGATGGAAGAAGGTCTCAAAAAGGGTGAAAAAGGTAAGCCAGAAACTAAAGGAAAGGGCGATAAGGGAAAGGATGGAGACAAGCAAGGCGGTGAAGGAAGTGATAGCGATATGATGAATGGTGAATTATTTGAAATCTATCAAAAGCAACAAGAATTAAGACAGGCATTGGACGAGAAATTATCTAAGGAAGGAACAAAAGGAAAGGCTTCTAATTTGTTAAAACAAATGGAAGATGTAGAATTAGATTTATTAAATAAAGGGTTTACAAATGAGACACTGCAGAAGATGATGCAGTTAGAGCATCAACTGTTAAAATTAGAGAATGCTACCTTTCAACAAGGTCAAGATAATAAAAGAGAATCTCAAACAAACAATGATATTTTTAATAATAATAATGTACAATTAAATAGACGTGCAAAAGAATATTTCAATACTACGGAAATTTTAAATAGACACGCCTTACCTTTACGGCAACTTTATAAAGATAAGGTACAAGATTATTTTAAACAAAAGGATGATTAATTTTAATTATGAAACGTCGTTTTCTTTAGAAAATGAGGAAGGAATTTCTAACTGGATTTCTGATGTTATTAGTCAAGAGAATTTTAAAGAAGATGATATTAATTATATTTTTTGTGATGATGTCTATTTGCATAAATTAAATGTTGAATTCCTTAAACATGACACCTTAACCGATATAATTAGCTTTGATTATAGTATGGGAAAAATATTACAGGGAGATATCTTTATATCTGTTGATCGCGTTAAGGAAAACGCGATTGATTTCAAGGTTTCTTTTTTACAAGAATTATACCGAGTGATGGTTCATGGTGTTTTGCACTATTGCGGCTATAAAGATAAAACCAAGGAAGATGCTTTAGTTATGAGAGCAAAAGAAAATTTCTATCTTGAGCGTTTGGCTTGATATTTCAAATTATACTTTATATTTGCAAACTCTTTTTTTTAGAAGAGCTTATTATTGTTCCACGTGGAACTTTTCGGTTTTAAATAGTTAACTAGATTTTTTATATAGCGATATGTTTAATGATGTTTATGATGTTATAGTTGTTGGTGCTGGTCATGCAGGTAGTGAGGCTGCTGCCGCTGCTGCTAATATGGGAAGTAAAACATTGCTTATTACCATGAACCTTCAAAACATTGCTCAGATGTCTTGCAACCCGGCAATGGGCGGGATTGCTAAAGGTCAAATTGTAAGAGAGATTGATGCGCTTGGGGGGTACAGTGGTATTGTTAGTGATACATCGGCGATACAATTTAAAATGCTAAACAAATCTAAGGGTCCGGCTATGTGGAGTCCGAGGGTTCAAAGCGATAGAATGCGGTTTGCAGAAGATTGGAGATTGATGCTGGAAAGAACACCTAATTTGGATTTTTATCAAGAAATGGTTTCTGGCTTATTAATAGAAAACAATATGGTTTTTGGTGTAAAAACCTCTTTGGGTATAGAGATCAAATCAAAATCTGTTGTGCTAACCAATGGAACCTTCTTAAATGGTTTAATTCATATAGGTGATAAAAATTTTGGTGGAGGAAGAGCTGGTGAAAAGGCTGCTACAGGAATTACGGAACAACTAGTTAATTTAGGATTTGATTCCGGTAGAATGAAAACAGGAACACCGCCAAGAGTTGATGGGCGTTCTTTAGATTTCACAAAAATGATAGAACAACCTGGTGATTTAAATCCTGAGAAATTTTCATATTTAGATATTACTAAACCTCTAACAAATCAAAGATCTTGTCACATGACTTATACGAGTCCAGAAGTGCATGATTTGTTAAGAGAAGGATTTGATAGATCGCCTATGTTTAATGGAAGAATAAAAAGCGTGGGTCCGCGATATTGTCCGTCCATAGAAGATAAGATTAATCGATTTGCAGATAAGGATAGGCATCAATTATTTATTGAGCCTGAAGGTTGGAATACTTGCGAGGTTTATGTTAATGGATTTTCAACATCACTTCCTGAGGATGTACAATTTAAAGCATTACAATCTGTTGTCGGTTTTGAAAAAGTTAAATTTTTCAGACCCGGTTATGCTATTGAATATGATTATTTCCCACCAACACAATTAAGACATACCTTAGAAACGAAACTTGTAGAGGGTTTATATTTTGCAGGGCAGATAAACGGAACAACGGGTTATGAAGAAGCAGCATCTCAAGGATTAATGGCTGGTATTAATGCAAGCTTGAAGGTTAAAGAAAAAGAACCATTTACGTTAAAAAGAGATGAAGCTTATATAGGTGTCTTAATTGATGATTTGATTACAAAAGGAACTGAAGAGCCCTATAGAATGTTTACATCAAGGGCTGAATATAGAACCTTATTAAGACAAGATAATGCTGATTTAAGATTGACTCCAAAAGGATATGCTTTAGGTTTGGCTTCGGAAAAGCGACTAAAAAGAATGGAACAAAAACACAATAAAGCGGAAAAATTTGTTCAGTTTTTTAGCAATACAAGTGTTAAGCCGGAAGAAGCAAATCCCGTTTTAGCGTCTAAAGGGTCAGCTTTAGTGAAGCAGTCAGATAAGATGTTTAAAATATTTTCGAGACCAAATATTACTATAGATGATGTTAGAAAGTTTGCTGCCGTTGAACAGTATATTCAAAAGAATAATTTAGATAATGAAGTTATTGAACAAACCGAAATTCAAGTAAAATATTCTGGTTACATTTCTAAAGAAAAGAATAATGCTGATAAGTTAAGCAGATTAGAGTATGTAAAAATTCCACCTAATTTTGATTATTCCCAGATTAAATCTATGAGTTTTGAAGCGCGAGAAAAGCTAAAAAAAATACAACCAACAACGGTCTCTCAAGCTTCAAGAATAAGTGGTGTTTCGCCAAACGATATTTCGGTGTTGTTGGTTTATATGGGAAGATAAATCTTTACTGTTCCACGTGGAACAGGTTTAATGTTTTAAATATATTATAAAAAAATTGTTTGGTTTTGGAAAAGCATCAATTAAAAAACGCATATTTATCGGTAAAAGATTTTTCTGTTTCGGGTGAAATGTTTGATTTAATTCACAATAAAGGTTTTGATTACTTAGAAACAAAACCAAAACCTTCTGCTGAAAAATTACCAGACTATTATAAAAGTGAAGATTACATTTCACATACAGATTCAAAAAGAAACCTTTTTGAAAAGACCTATCATTTTATAAAAGGAATGGCGCTTAAAAGAAAATTGCGTCTTATTAACTCTTATTCGAACGATGAAAAATCTCTTTTAGATATTGGTTGCGGAACTGGTGATTTTTTACAAGTTGCTAAAACTAAGCAATGGAACGTTTATGGAATAGAACCTAATGAACGGGCTAGGAGTATTGCAAATAAAAAAACAAACAATGCTGTTTTTGATATCGATGAGCTTTCTAAGTTTGAAGCTTCAAGTTTTAATATTATTACGCTTTGGCATGTGTTAGAACATTTACCAAATCTTGAAGAGCAGATATCAATGTTTAAAAAATTATTAAAACCTAATGGTGTTTTAATTATAGCGGTTCCCAATTATAAAAGTTATGATGCAAAGTATTATAAGAATTTCTGGGCAGCGTTTGATGTACCAAGACATCTTTGGCATTTTTCAAAAACCTCTATTAAAAAATTAGTGGCTTTGGAAAACCTGCAAGTGGAAAAAAGTCTTCCAATGATTTTTGATGCATTTTATGTGAGTCTCCTTTCTGAAAAATACAAAACAGGTAAAATGAATATCCTTAAAGGTTTTTGGATTGGTTTTGTTTCCAATTTAAAAGCAATAACCTCTAAAGAGTTTTCCTCTATTATTTATTGTATTAAAAACAAGTAAAACTGTTTTTAAAAAGCATATTGAAGACATAATAAGCTAAAGGTCATAATTCCCTATCTTTTTTATTTAAGAGCTTTAGAACGCTTATAGTGAATTAGTTTTTGATAGTATAAAATTATTATAGAGATGTTTTTCTATAAGATTTTATTATAGTGTTAAAACTGATAAAATAACTCGCTACATTTTATTTTACTTTCCTACTTTTGCTCGGTATTTAAAAACCTAATTATGAAAAATATTTTATACGTTTTAGTTGTTATGGTGACTTTTATGTCTTGCCAAAAACAAGCTAAAATTGGATTTATTGATAACGGAAAGGTTATTAATGAATATCAAGAAAAAAAAGATCTTGAGGCTAAGTTTCAATTGAAAGAAGAAGTTTTTAGAAAAAAGTTTGACAGTATTGATTCTGCGTTTCAAATAGAAGTGCAAAAATTTCAATCACAAGCCCAAAAAATGGCTCCTAATAAAGCTCAAGAAAAGTATCAAGAACTTGGTAAGAAAAAGCAATTAAATGATCAACAAAGACAAGTTGAAGCACAACAATTTCAACAACAATTTCAAACAAAGATTGATACCATTATTGTTAAGGTAAAAGATTATGTAAAGAGTTATGGTAAAACTAATGGGTATACCTATATTTTAGGAACCAGTGATGCTGCTTCAAATGTATTGTATGGTACCGATGAAAATGATCTGACGGAGATAATTTTAGATGCTTTAAATAAAGAATATAAGAAATAAAGATTTGATAATCAGGATTATATAAAAGAGTGTCAATATTTGTTGGCACTTTTTTTATGCTTGCAATAGAAAGAAAATGCGTTAGGAATTAGAGACAAATTAATAGTACCAGTTCCAATTAATTCGCCATCAGCTTGAATAAAAGGGCTATCTTTTTCGTCAATGATTAATTCTAATGATTTTGTCTTTAGTGACACTACTTTTTTATGATGAACAATACGTCCATTAAAAAGTTTTCCTAGATTTTTAATAACATCGATTTTACTGAAGTCTTTAGCGATGCTAACATCAAAAAAACCATCAAATGGATTAGGTGTTTTTGTAAGTTGCATACCGCCGCCAGAATATTGGCAAAGACCAACTAAAACCATTAATGTTTTGCCATAATATTTTTCATTATTTATAATTATTGTCGAACTAAAATTTTTAAAAGAAAATAAACCCAACAAGGCTCCAAGTAGATATGCTATGGTTCCAAAATGTTTCTTTTTATTAATTTTACTGACCACATATCCATCGAAACCAACACCGGCCAAATTATTAAAATAAATAGGTGATATTGTTTGGTTTTTAAACATGATTTTACCGATATCTTGTTGAACAATTGTTCCTTTTAAAATGATAGAAAGGGCTGATTTATAATCCATTGGAATACGATGTGTTTTTACCCAATCGTTACCTGTGCCTATAGGAATCATCCCAACAAAAATATCTTTGGAAGAAACTATGCTTTGAGACATAATGCCATTAATTATGTTATGAAGTGTTCCGTCACCACCGATACAAATAACATGTCTAATACCTTTATTAATAGAGTCTTTAATTAATGTAACACTATGTTTATGGTATTCTGTAAAAGCTAATTCATAATCAAATTGATAGCTATCTAAAAGCCTCTTAATTTCAGGCCATTTTTTTATGCTTTTCCCATTGCCAGATGTCGGATTAAGAATAACCACCCATTTGTTTAAAAGCGCAGACATTAAGCAGATTTTTTATGAAGTAATCGTGTAAGCTTAATAGATAAATCGGTTAAGATAATTTTTGAATTTCCATTCCTTTCAATATGATAAACGGCACTTTGTAATTCCTCACTAATCTCCATTATATTTGAATTATGAATAAAGGGTGCAAATTTTTCTAATTTAAAATTATCAGTTTTTGGTTGAAGATATACCAAATTAGACGCATTATAATTTAACAACAAGGCTTGTCTGAAAAAATTTAAACAAAACAAAAGAAATTGTTTTTGGGTTTCTCTACCTGTTTTCGCAATGTCTTCGCTCCAATTAATCAAGTCGTGAATAGCCGCTTTATTGCCTTTAGCTTTAAAAGCACTTCGGATCCAGAAAACAAACCATTCTTCAAATTGTAAATCTTCAGAATCATGATAGATAAGGTCGCAAGCTTTATTAAAATTCCCACCTGACTGATGTGCAATTTTAGTAGCAACGACATCTTCAACATCATAGTTTTTAATTAGCCCTTGTTTAACGATATTTTCTGGTAATGGAGGAAAGTGCAATATTTGACAACGTGATTTAATCGTATTTATAATTTGTTCTTCATCTTCAGCAATTAAAATAAAAATGGTTTTATTTGGAGGCTCTTCAATAAGTTTTAAGAGCTTATTTGCACAAGCTTTATTCATTTTTTCAGCCATCCAGATAAGCATGACTTTATAACCGCCTTCATAAGATTTTAAGGATAACGATTTTACAATTTCGAGGGCTTCGTCTACACCTATTTGCCCCTGCTTATTATCAACGCCAAGCTGCTTATACCAATCAAATAAATTGCCATAAGGTTGCTCTTTTAATAGGCGTCTCCATTCTTCCATGTAATGGCCTGAGACAGGATGACTTTTTACTTTATCGCTAGTTGTTACAGGAAAAGCAAAATGTAAATCTGGATGAGAGAAATTATTGAATTTTAAATTACACGTTTGGTTGCCAGTATTGTTTTCACCTTGGGTATTTATACATAAAATATATTGAGCGTAGGCAATAGCCATTGGAAGTGTTCCACTTCCTTCAGGACCCACAAATAATTGGGCATGAGGTATTCTACTATTATCTACACTTTGTGTAAGATGTTTTTTTATGTATTCTTGTCCTAATATATCCTCAAAAAGCATAGAGCAAACCTACATAATTTTTTTCATTTTGTTCTTTAAAAAAAAATACCAAATAATTTTTACTATCACCTCGCTACGACAAATATTTAACCATGATATTTTAAAGAGGAATATAATTTTTTTATTATTCTTTATCACTTCAATCGTTTTCGTTAAAAAAGACATTTTTTAGCTGTTCTTAATTAGTTACATTTGTGAACCAAATAGTAATCTAAAATATTGTTTAACAGAATAAAAGGTGATAAATCTATTTATTTCTTAAGGATAAAAAATAAAACAAACACATGAAAACGCTTAACGATTTTAATTTTGAAAATAAAAAAGCTCTAATAAGAGTTGACTTTAACGTGCCTTTAAACGAAAAGTTTGAGGTGACTGACGCCACAAGAATTGTATCTGCTAAACCAACTATAATAAAAATATTAGAAGATGGCGGAAGCTGTATTTTAATGTCGCATTTAGGTCGGCCAAAAGGTGTCCAAGATGAGTTTTCATTAAGACATATTGTAGGTGAAGTTAAAGATATTTTAGGTGTTGAAGTTAAATTTGTGGATGCGTGTGTTGGTAAAAAGGCAGAAGAAGCGGCGGCTAACTTACAACCAGGTGAAATTTTATTACTTGAAAATTTACGTTTCCATAAAGAAGAAACAGCTGGAGATCTTGATTTTTCTAAACAACTTTCTAAGTTGGGTGATATTTATGTAAATGATGCTTTTGGTACAGCTCACAGAGCGCATGCTTCTACTACTATTATCGCACAATTTTTTCCAGAAAAAAAATGTTTTGGATATTTATTAGCGCAAGAAATTAAAAGTATTGAAAAAGTGATGAAAACAGGAGAAAAGCCGGTACTAGCAGTACTTGGTGGTGCAAAAGTATCATCAAAGATTACAATTATAGAAAACATTCTTGATAAAGTAGACCACTTAATTATTGGGGGTGGTATGTCGTTTACTTTTGTTAAAGCACAAGGCGGTAAAATTGGAAACTCTATTTGTGAAGACGATAAACAAGAATTGGCTTTAGAAATTTTAAAACAAGCCAAAGCAAAAAATGTACAAGTACATATTCCTGTAGATGTGGTTGCTGCTGATGCGTTTAGTAATGATGCAAATACACAAATAGTTGATATTAATAATATTCCTGATGGTTGGGAAGGTGTTGATGCCGGACCAAAATCTATTGCCATGTTTCATGATGTCGTTATGCAATCTAAAACCATACTTTGGAATGGACCATTAGGTGTTTTTGAAATGGATAAATTTGCAAAAGGCACTATTGAATTAGGAAATTCTATTGCCGAAGCCACTAAAAATGGTGCGTTTTCTTTAGTAGGTGGTGGCGATTCTGTTGCAGCAGTAAAACAATTTGGATTTGAAGATAAAGTAAGCTACGTGAGTACTGGTGGTGGTGCTATGTTGGAAAGTTTAGAAGGTAAAACTTTACCGGGTATTGCTGCTATTTTAGAATAAAATGATTAAAGTTTTATATTTAAACTAAAAAATACGATTTTCGCATTACCATCGTTCAGTAATTAATAAACTCACTACATGGCATTTCGTATTTTTATATTAGTTTTTATAGTAAACATCGGTTTATGTTTTTCACAAACCAAGGATTCTCTTGTTTTGCACAAAACAGAAGTCATAGATTCTTTAATAGACGGTCCTGAAACACTAAGTAAAATTATTAAAGCTGAGGTAGATAGTATTTCTGCCTTAAGCTTTTTAGATAACGATAAGGCAGCAGTTATTGACGAAAAATGGCTGGAAGAATTATTCGGTAATGATTTATTCGATACCATATACAAATCAATTTCAGAGTTAACTTTTAAAGAAATTGATTACCCAGAATTATCAACAGACACTTTAAAAGCAAGATTAAAAGCGCTAGATGCAAGAACACCTTTTAATGTTGAATATAATCCTGGTTTAGAAAGTGTAATTAAGTCTTATTTAAAAAACAGAAGGCAGTCTTTACAAAGACTCATGGCTTTGAGTGCATATTATTTTCCAATGTTTGAGCGCGAATTAGATAGTCATGATATTCCCTTAGAAATAAAATACCTGGCCATCGTTGAATCAGCATTAAAACCCAGGGCAAAATCGAGAGTTGGCGCTACTGGTTTATGGCAATTTATGTATAGCACTGGCAAAATGTATGGATTAGATGTAAGTAGTTATGTCGATGAACGAAGTGATCCTATAAAATCAACAGAAGCTGCCACGAAATATTTATCAAAATTATATGAAATTTTTGGGGATTGGGATTTGGCATTAGCGGCTTATAATTCAGGACCAGGCAATGTTTCAAAAGCTATTAGACGTTCTGGAGGTTATCAAAATTATTGGAATATAAGACATAATTTACCAAGAGAAACAGCAGGATATTTACCAGTATTTTTGGCAACTATGTATATTTTTGAATATGCTGAAGAACATGATTTTCTCAAAGCTAAACCAGAGTTTGTTTATAAAGAGACAGATACCGTAAGGGTTAAACAAATGATTACGTTGGATCAGGTTTCAGAAGTGACAGGCGTGGCTATTGAAGAGCTACAGTTTTTAAACCCGGCCTATAAGCTCGACATCATTCCTTATGTGAAAGATGAAAATTATACGTTGCGCTTACCTAGAAATGTTATCGGCCCATTTGTTAATAACGAGGAAAAAATTTACGCCTTTGCTAAAACAGAGTTTGATAAACGAGAAAAGCCTCTACCACAATTTTTTGAAGCAGAAAGCAGAGTGAGGTATCGTGTAAAGTCTGGTGATTATCTGGGAAGAATAGCGAGAATTTACGGGGTTCGTGTGAGTCAGATAAAACAATGGAATGGTTTAAGAAGCAACAATATTAGTATTGGTCAGCGCCTCACCATTTACCCAAGAAAACCTTATATTCAAAGTACTTCAACTAAAACAGCCAGTACTTCAAAACCTACTGAAAGTCTAACACCAGGAAGCTTTACTTACTATACCGTTCAGCAAGGAGATTCCTTATGGAGTATTTCTCAAAAATTTTCTGGAGTTTCTGTTCAAAATATTAAAGATTGGAATGATATTAGTAGTAATCATTTAAAACCAGGAATGAAACTCAAAATATCTAAAGGTTAAATTCCTTTTTAATGTTAATCAATTATGAAAAAAGCTTTTTTAATCACCTTAGTATCACTGTTTGTTCTCTCATGTGGCGACGAAAAAACTAAAAACAAAAGAATACTTACTGAGTCTTCTGGAAATCTCAATAGCATATCGGTAGTTGTTGATAATAACATGTGGGTAGGCTCTGTTGGTGAAGCTATTAGAAGTGCTTTGGCAACAGTGGTCGTTGGTTTGCCACAAGATGAACCTATGTTTAGTATGAATCAAATTCCACCATCTGTTTTCTCTGGATTCGTCACTAAAAACAGAACGGTTTTAAAAATTGAACAAAACGATAAAACAACCTTTTCGGTTTTAGAAAATGTATACGCGAAACCGCAATGTGTGGTTTTAATTTCTGGCCCAACTAAAGAAGCCATAATTAATGAAATCACATTAAATACACCAAAAATAATTGAGGCTTTTAAAGAGGAAGAGCTTAAAGAAAAACAAAGACGAATCAATTTATCAGTTCACAAAGATCAAACTATAGAAGATTTATTAGGTGTGAGCATTGCGTTTCCGTCCGCTTACAGAATAGCGAAACAGGACAATTCGTTTTTCTGGATAAGAAAAGATATTAAGACGGGTTCAATGAATTTAATGCTTTATCCATTGCCATATGACGATATTAAGCGTAACGATAGTGTTGTAAACACTATTATTAAAATAAGAGATTCTATTGGAGAAAAATATATTCCAGGACCATTAGATGGCACCTATATGATTACGGAAAACGCGTATACGCCTTTTCATTTTGAAGGAACGTTAGATAATAAACCTACGTTAGAAACAAAAGGACTTTGGGATGTTAAAAATGCATTTATGTCTGGACCATTTGTTAATTATGCTGTAGAAGACAAAGCAAATAATAGATGGTTAGTTATTGAAGGTTTTGTTTTTGCACCATCTGTAGAAAAAAGAGACTATATGTTTGAACTTGAGGCCATCATTCAATCAGTGAAGATTAAATAAGTAGACATTTAAAAATTAAAAAAGCCAACACATTGTGTTGGCTTTTTTAATAAAAGAAATTAATTATTCTTTTTTATCATCTTTTTTTTCGTCCTCTTTACTGGCATCTTTAAATTCTTTAATGCCGCTACCAAGACCACGCATTAATTCGGGTATTTTTTTTCCTCCAAACAACAACAAAACGACAACAACTATTAAAATAATTTGAGGCGCTCCTATTACTAATGGTAACATATATAAACTCATAACATATTTATTTAAAAAACAAAGTTAATAATTAAAGTTTAATAATTTCGTTTTAAGCGTAACTTTAGCATAAAGCAAACAACTTGTGCGATTATTTTATTTAATTTTGTTTTTAAGATGAGCAAAAAAAAAAAGAAACCTTCCAAGATAACTCGTAAATTACTTGTTAAGTATCGTTTAGTCGTGCTTAACGAAGAAACCTTTGAAGAGCGTATATCATTTAAATTAACAAGACTAAATGTATTTGTGTTGGTGTCGGTATCTACTATTATTTTAATAGCGCTTACATCCGTTTTAATTGCTTTCACTCCATTAAGAGAGTATATTCCTGGATATTCCTCGACTGCATTAAAAAAACGGGCAACAGAACTTAATTATAAAACCGATTCATTGCAGCAAGTTCTTATTATGAATGAAAGGTATTATAGCTCAATAAAAAAAGTACTCCAAGGTGAAACAAGTGCGCTTGATTTTAACAGAGACTCTATAATAGACGCTGTTAAGTTAGAGGCAAGCGAAGTTGATTTAAGCCCAACGTTAGAAGATTCTCTTTTACGTCAAAAAGTAGATAAGGAAGATAAATATAATTTGTTTGAATCAGCTACATCTTCAACTAATTTTGTATTATTTCCGCCTGTAAACGGATCTATAAGCGAACCTTATAATTTAAAAGAAAAGCATTATGCTATTGATATTGTAGTTGCTAAAGACTCTCCCGTTAAGGCCACAGCAGATGGTGTAGTCGTTTTTTCAGAATGGACACCAACTACAGGTTACGTTATTATTTTAGAGCACAGTTATGGTTTAATATCTGTGTATAAACATAATGCCTCATTAACCAAGTCTCAAGGAGATTTAGTGAAGGCAGGCGAGGTGATTGCTACGGCAGGAACTTCAGGAGAACTTTCTACTGGTCCTCATTTACATTTTGAACTTTGGAATGATGGATACCCTATTAATCCAACTAATTTTATAGATTTTAAATAATGTATTCAATAAAATCTGCTTTAGCAAAGCCCTTTGCAAAATTAATTTTTAATCGCACACAAAAATGGGCTAACAACCCAATAGAAACACAACAAAAAGTATTTAATGCTTTAATTAGAAAAGCCTTAGACACCAAATTTGGTAGCGATCATGATTTTAAAAGTATAAATTCATATACTGATTTTATTAAAAGAGTGCCTGTAAGAGATTACGAAGGTTTAAAACCATATATTGAAAAAGTGGTTGCTGGTGAAGCAGATATTCTTTGGAAAGGTAAACCCATCTATTTTGCAAAAACATCCGGTACCACATCAGGTTCAAAATACATTCCAATCACTAAGGAGAGTATGCCTTATCATATTGAGGCGGCCAGAAATGCGATTCTTTTATATATTTATGAAACGGGTAAAAGTGAATTTGTCGATGGCAAAATGATCTTTTTACAAGGCAGTCCTATTTTAAAAGAAGAAAATGGGATTCAATTAGGCAGACTATCTGGTATTGTAGCTCATTATATACCAAAATATCTTCAAAAAAATAGAATGCCGTCTTACGAAACTAATTGTATAGAAGATTGGGAAACAAAAGTAGATGCTATTGTTGAAGAAACCTTACCTGAGAATATGACCATTATATCTGGAATTCCATCTTGGGTACAAATGTATTTTGAGAAACTTCAACAAAAGACAGGGAAAAAAGTAGGCGATATTTTTAAAAATTTCAACCTGTTTATTTTTGGAGGCGTCAATTATGAACCCTACAGAGCTAAATTTGAGAATTTAATAGGGCGAAAAGTTGATAGTATTGAATTGTATCCTGCAAGTGAAGGATTTTTTGCATTTCAAGATAAGCAGGATAAAAAAGGCATGTTACTTCTACTTAATTCAGGGATTTTTTATGAGTTTATTAAGGCTGACGAATTTTTTAATGAAAACCATAAACGACTCACTATTAAAGATGTTGAATTAGGCGTTAATTACGTGATGATTATTTCTACCAATGCCGGCCTTTGGGCTTATAACATAGGCGATACCGTAGAGTTTACTTCATTAAAACCCTACAGGCTTATTGTGTCTGGTAGAATCAAACATTTTATTTCAGCCTTTGGCGAACATGTTATTGGTAAGGAAGTTGAGCAGGCCATGCAGGATGCAACGAATAATACATCTGTAAGGGTAACGGAATTTACGGTGGCACCACAAATAACACCTAAAGAAGGATTACCGTATCATGAGTGGTTTGTTGAATTCGAAAATGAACCCGAAAACCTTTCCGATTTAGCTATAAAATTAGATGCGTCATTACAAAAGCAAAACAGTTACTATCTTGATTTAATTAAGGGCAAAGTGTTGCAGCCACTTAAAATAACGAAAATTAAAAAAGATGGTTTTCAAGAGTATATGAAGTCTGTTGGAAAATTAGGAGGGCAAAACAAAATACCTCGTTTATCAAATGACCGAAAAATTGTTGCCGTTTTCCCTCAATTAAATTTGCTTAAATAATAGTATATTTGCTCCATTAAAAAGGACCCATGAAAGACAAAAAGAAGCACGAAAGAACAAGGGCTCAAGAAAGCACAAATGCTATTGAGCGCATGTACATCACTATGCGTCATTTGTTTAATAGAGGGTTTTATAAACCAATGGGTGTTTCGGGTGAAACATTACGAAATTCCTTATTGCTTTTACGTCCTGAAATTTATGGTTCAATAGGAGATGAAAAAGCCGAATTAAGTGGATTACTTTATGTTATTGAAAGGCTACCACAAGGCATTGAAGAATGCACCTTTATAAACTTAACTAGTGATGAAGGCTATTCAAATTCACATTTTAAACCAATCATTCCAGAAAAGCGTCGTCGTAATTGTTATAGAATAGATTCTGAACAAATGAATATTGAGATTACGCGCGGCAGGTCTGAAATCTATGATATTTTAACACATTTAACCTTTCTTTTTGTTGAATCTCATAAAATAAGTAAACGTGTTTTAATTGACGAAATTGGATCAACAACAAGAGATTGGATAAAGCTTGAGAGTGCTGTATTATCAAGAAAAAAACTGACACAACAAGAACGTGAAATTGCCATTACTCACATGGCAAATATATTAGGCAGAACCTTTAATGAGCTTCAAGAAGTTTATGAAAATTTTGCGACTGAATCTCAACCTGAACGATTATTACATATCATTTATTGGCTGGGTAAATTAGCCATTGAAGAACAAATAAACAACAACAAAAGAACCGTAACATTTAGTCCTGTTTTAAGAGAACGTCTAGGTCACCATATTCATGGTGAAATTTGGGCTGATAATATCAAAGAAGTATTATTTAAAAACAACTTGTCTGAAAGACCTATTCATATTATTAGTGCCAATATGCATAGTGTGATGAACTCATTGTTTGCACCAAGTGCATTAAAACCACTAGTAGCAAAAAAGTCTATTTTTGAAGTGTATGAAGCTTTAAGTATGACTAATAATAATGATTTACGTAATAAAGTAAAGAAAGAAGCTTTGCAAAAAGGCATGATATTTATTGAGGACACGTCTGGAACAAATATTGACGTTCAAATTTTTGATACCAGTAAAATAGATCTTTCTAAGATAGATATTGAAGCGAATGAATCCTTATTAAAATCTGAAAAACCGGTCATATTGGTTATGGATTATGCCTTTGGAGAGCAAGCTTACGAAACCATAGACGAGCTATTGAAGCCTTATAAACCAAATAAAGGAAAGAAAGTTTATTTTAATGTTGAATCAGTCTCTATAATGGGTAAAGCTGGTATTTTAGAAGGAGAAAAAGGGGATATTATGATACCGTCAGCCCACATTTTTGAAGGGACAGCAGATAATTATCCTTTTAAAAACGAATTATCTAAACAAGATTTGGATGGACAAGGCGTTAATGTATATGAAGGCGCTATGATTACTGTTTTGGGCACTTCACTTCAAAATAAAGATATTTTGAAATTCTTTTATAATTCAACATGGAGTGTGATTGGATTAGAAATGGAAGGAGCACATTACCAAAAGGCCATTCAATCGGCTTCAAAAGTAAGAGGAAGTATTAGCCCTAATGTAAAAGTAAGATATGCGTATTACGCTAGTGATAATCCGTTAAAAACAGGAAGTACATTAGCTTCAGG
>NZ_DBNGMQ010000107.1:0-1681 GCF_057126245.1 Yeosuana sp.
ATTTGGACAAACCCCATCTGGAGCAACTTTAGTTTTTTCATTGTTTGCTTTTGCATAAAAAAACCTAGTTAAATTATCTTTTAAATTCATTTTCTCTCAATTAAACAATTTGTAGTTTTTAAAATGATAAGATAATTTATTGTTCTAGAAATTAATTTACAATGATATTTATCAATTTCATCATTAAAATCCTATTTTATCTCTTTACTTCAGATATAACATTACGCTCTGCTCATAAACAACCTCAACAAAGAACATGGCAACGGCATAACAGTAGCACTTTTCAGTTTCAGTAACATAGTTATCTAAAAATACGCCCCTATACTAGAATTTTATTCGAGCCAAAACAAGTTTACTATTGAATTTAAAATGATTATTTTGCTCACCAATCACCAATCACCAATCACCAATCCAAACACCGAAGGCGAAAACCACTATAACACCAGACAAAACCAAAATAGTAGTAAATATTGTTGATGCAGCTTTATTTTTTAATCTAACATCATTAATTTTAGTTTTATCTAAATAGACTCTTGTTAAATCTCCTTTAATTTTCTTAACACCGTAATATTGCCCATCTTGTAATTCTATTCTTTTAAACTTAAGGTTTTCATTAGTTTTTGTCCTTGGTTTTCGATTCTTTCAAGCATTGGGAGACACTTAAAAACAGAACAGATTTAGAGTAAATCAATAATTATAATAGTGTATAGTAGATAAAACCTCTCAAATTGACCTTTTTAACTGCAAATTCCAAAAAATTAGTGTGTCCAAATACGCCAATACTGGTTTTTGTTTATTTCGGGGGTAATGCCACTTATAGATTATTGGCAGTAGTTTTTTTTAGCCTATCATATAACTAATATTACCATAAATAAAATAAATAACCATTATCGTCGTAATTATTAGACCTACAATTTTCAACGACTTGTTTCTTATTGATAATGGAATGAGAATCATACTTAAATCGCTAAAAATCCATAAAGAGGATCTAATATACTTAGTGGGGCCTTCATACCAATTGACAACCAACTTTTCTATACCAAATGAAGCAATAGTAACAATAGAAAAGATGCACAAATAGATAATTAGTAATTTATCTGATGATAAGGTATTGGGGCTCTCACTTGAATTTGTTTCTCTGTTGTCTTTCATGATAATAACTTCTCGAAGATTAATATAGTAGGTATTGAATTTATCTCTAACAATTGGGTATAGACAAATACCTATATCCATACTTTAGTACTAATATATTAAATATTTAATAAGTTGATAAACTCGTATAAGTCATTTGATTTTCGGAAGTAAGTTAGAACAAGCAATTACTTATAACCGTTGTTGTTCACGGGCTTTTATAATGTTCAGTAAATCAGTCTAACTGATAAATATCATTTTTTAAATTAAATAAATGACTTATTTTTTTTAAAGACAATAAATTTACAATTTAGAAAGTAAGCAAATTAACACAAGCAAAGATCAAGGAAGCTTTAAAAAAAAATTTCAAATTATAAAGTATTAAAAATAAGTATTATGAAAACAATAATAATGATGTTTTTGATTTTAGGGTTTATAATTTTAAGTAGCTGTACCCAGAAAATAGAGGTAAGTAAACTGCTTGATAATTCTGAAACGAGAAATGAAATATTTGAAGCAATTGCGAGCGACCATGACCAAATGATGTCAT
>NZ_DBNGMQ010000108.1:0-85082 GCF_057126245.1 Yeosuana sp.
GTGTGATAGCATTACCACAAGCATCATTAACAACGGGTGTTGTAGGTGGTATTTGCGCATCAGCAAGACAGTTTACCGTACTACCAGAATCAGCAGCAGGGGTAAAGTCAGGTACATCAATGGTATACACAAAAGCCCAAGAATCAGTATTACCGGCACAATCCGTATACGTATAGGTATACGTACGCGTTCCTTCACAAGTTAATGGGTTTGGATTTTCGGTAATTACACCAGATGAAGGCGTTAATATGTTATTACAAGCATCAGTAACAGTAGGAAGTACTATATCAGATCCATCGGCATCAGCGATACAGTCAACAGTTAAAGCTCCGTCAAGGTCACTAATAGTGAAAGCCGGAGTAGCAATAGTATAGGTATACGACCATTGCGCAGTATTATTAGCACAATCCATATACGTATAGGTATACGTGCGCGTTCCTTCACAATTTAATGGATTAGGGTTTTCAGTAATCACAGCTGCGGAAGGGGTTAAATTATTACCACAGGCATCTGTTACTGTTGGAAGCGTGAACGTTTCGGTAGCATCAGCAATACAATCTACATCGCTTGCTCCATTAGGTTCACTAATTACTGGTGCAGTAGTGGGACTGATTGTTATAGTTTGTTCAACATTTATTGAATTCCCACAATCATCAGAGACACTATAAGTTCTTGTAATTATTTCTGGACATGAATTATCATCAGATACATCAGAAACAAATGCTACTACAGGGTTATTTCCAGCTTCGTCTGTTACAACTTCAATATCTGGGGCTGGTAATTCATCTATACATTCAATATTTATAGGAGAAGGATTACTCGCTGTTGGCGGATCCGTTGAAAAATTTTGCAAATCTATAGGAATAATTATTGGAATAGGAATTGGGTTGTCTTTACAGATATCATCAACTGAGTACCCTTGAATTAACGACGTATTAAATGTAACATTTGATATGGCACCTATTCCACTTATACTTCCATAGAGCTCAATTAATGGTGCATTATTAATATCTCCTAATACAGTACAATCAGTGGTTGCAATAAGTTCGAAACTTATATCTGCTAAAACAGTTGTTGGATCAGATGGCAATGGGAGCGTCCCTAAATTCCATACAATTGCTCCATTTGTTCCAATATTTGAGTCATATTGTGGCGCAGAGTAATCTGATGAAGGTGTATAATTAATATTCGAAACAATATTTAAATTACTGGGGTTTACTGTATTTGGAAGCGGTATTGTGATTACAGTATTATTAGTTGCTTCAGTTCCAGCATTTTTTATTTCTAATTTGTATTCTGCAGATTGACCAGGTTCTATCGTAACTGGAGCTGGATTTGGAATACCGTTAATAGAGGTATTGGTTATAACACCTGTAACTTCTGGTACATAAGAATCAACGGAAAATGTAACGTTAAAAATTATATAGGTATCTTGAGTAGAACCGTATCTAAAGGTAGTTTGTGATTGATTATTAGTAATAATACCATTATTTGTATTATCAATATTAAACATGGATATATCTATCCCCGTATTATTTAGTAAATCTGGATTTTTATTATTTCCACCCGTGTTAATGGAAGAGTTAAAAAAGTTAGTAGTACTATTAGAAGAATGACTTAGACGTTGAAATGAATTATCATCTTGTCTTTGTATTTCAAAATAATCTCCAGAAACACCAACATCTCCTTCACCTGCCATAACACCAAGCTTCAAATTGATTTCACCACTTTGAGCAGTGTTAAAACCATCTACATCAAATGTGTAATTAACTGTAGTAGATCCCTGCACATAAGCATGACCATCAAAAACAGTGACATCACGCCATTTCATTTGAGAATTTTCATAAACTACAACCATACCCCAACCACCATGATAACCTTGACTATCTGGATTACCTTCTAGTGTTGCGATATCCGCTACAAAATATTCTCCCAAACCATTCGCTTTTACATAATCTGTAACTTCAGCGTAGGCGGAATACATATTGCCTTCCGTTCCAGATGGAAAATAAATATTTTTATTTACTAGACTTGTAGAACTAGCCGTAACATCCGTATAAAATCCAGAAGTTGGTCCTTTAATTGAAACTATTCTTTTGTTAAATTCTTTACTAATACCATTTTTAGTAACACTAAATATTTCACTATTACCTGCTCTTCCCGTCCAATATAATCCTGCATAGATAATATTTGAACATTCGGGAACAGCACCATTTTCAGTAGAAAAAGTTAAGGTTGAAGAAGATGAATTCCAAGTATCATCATCAGTATCTTCATCAACATATATCATATCGTTATTGTTATTTCTAGTATCATTATAATTTACCAGAGTAAGATTGGTATTCCCAATCATAGAGAAGTCACCTTTTACAGTATAAACTGTAGTGGCAGGATCTGCACTTGATGCCCTCGGCGTAAAAGGAACTATTTCTTGACTATAACTATTGAATGCAGAAAATATGAGCAATACAGCCAATAATATCAATTTTGATGTTTGACTATGTATATTTGCTTTGATAGTGTAGAGTTTTCTCATTTCGTATTTTTTTTTACAGAAGCTTATTAAGATGCTTTTTCGATTTTGTAAAACACCCTGACATTCGAATCAACTTTTATAAACTTTTTTATTTGTTCATTATTACAATCAAAATTGCACTTTATAAATACATACTTTAATTTGTTTAATTCTTGATTTTTATCTAATAAATCAACATGATCATTCAAGTCATTTGCATTTAATAAACAAATCGTAATTAATTCAACATCATTATAGTTAAGTTCTAAATCCTCATTTATAAATTTAGTAGAGTTTATATCTTCTAATGTTAGTTTTTTTACAACACCTTTACCATATAACTTTTTTAACTTTTGGTTTTGGATATAATGGGTTGTATGCATATTAAAGGCTAAGTCATTAAATATAGCTCTATCACTTTTTCCGTTTTTTTCTTTATACTGTACATTAGTTACTCCCGAATCTAACTCATAGATATCGTTTTCTTGAGAGATTACATTATGGGAAGTAAATAAGCAAATAAATAATGCCAACAGAGATAATCGAAAATTTAAAGTTGAACTATTTTTCATGACTTTATAAAATTTTATTAAAAATGATCTTTTTCAGTTTGATTCCAAATATATTTTTTTAGTCACACTTGGTAACTAAAAAAATAAACACAATAAAAGTTTTTGAGGGAAAAACAGTGAGGGAGAAACATTGATTAAAAATGTTTTAATCATAGTCGAAATTTGATTTGGGGTCATAAATTTCTATTTGAAATGTAGAACAAAATAACGTACATGTTACAACTAAAAAAAAAATATATGTTATAGCACATAAATATTCGACAAAACGCTATAACATTTTATTTTAACGTTATTATCATTTAATTTAGCGATATATTGATATCAACCATTTATTTGTAAATTTTTTAAAAAAAATCTCAAACTCAATTAATATTAATCTACAAATAAAAGGTGTTTTAACGACAAAAACAACATTTTAACGACAAAAACAACATTTTATCGATAAAATAATCTTATAAATAATTGTTTTGAAGAAATTAATTTTAGTAAGACATGCAAAATCTTCTTGGGAATTCGATATCTCAGATCATGGCAGACCATTAAACTCAAGAGGATTAAAGAATGCGGATATGATTTCCCATAATTTAAAAAGTCAAATCAATCCTGATTTAATAGTATCAAGTGAAGCTGTAAGAGCTAAAACAACTGCTGAAATTTTTATAAAAAATCTGAATTTTAGCTTAGAAAAATTCAATTTAAATAATGATTTATATGATTTTTCTGGAGAGTCATTAATAAGGGTAATAAAAAATTGCAATGATACAATTGATGAATTAATGATTTTTGGTCATAATAATGCTATCACAAACTTTGTTAATAGTTTTGGAGATTTGACTATTGATAATGTTCCAACATGCGGCGTTACTATAATAACTTTTGAAATTAATTCTTGGAAGGAACTCAAAAAGGGAAGAACAATAAAAACGCTATTTCCTCGAGATTTAAAATTTTAATACTTATTAATTTTATTTGTTTTTTAAATATTTAGGAAACTTTTATTTAGTGGTTAATCAATATGGAAAGTAAATTTCATATCTCTTAAAAGTCGCAATAAATAGGCCTTTATTTCATTAGTTATAGTTTATATATTTTATTTAAATAGAATATATTTGTGACCAATAAGATTTATTTTTAAATGACAAAAACAGAAAAACACAGCAATAGTTATATAAACAGAGAAATAAGCTGGTTGCAATTTAACGCAAGAGTTTTACAAGAGGCGGCGGATGAGTCAGTTCCAATTATTGAAAGACTCAGGTTTTTGGGGATTTTTTCAAATAACTTAGATGAGTTTTTTAAAGTGCGATATGCTACGGTAAAGCGAATTGTTCAAGCTGGTAAAGAAGGTAAAAATCAGTTAGGAGGTATTAAAGCCGAAGAGTTACTTGAAATTATTACCAAAATAGTTATTAAACAGCAAAGTGATAGTTTAAATATTTTAGATAACATTGAGAATAAACTTAAGGATGAAAATATATTTAAAATTGATGAAACTCAAATCCAAGATTTTCAACATGACTTTTTAAAAAATTATTTTATTCAAACGGTTAGTCCGGCCCTGGTAACCATTATTTTAAATGATTTAGTAGATCTTCCCAATTTAAATGACAGCGCAGCTTATTTAGCCGTTAGAATGATTATGGAAGAAGATCAAAAACAGTATGCACTTATTGAGATACCTAAAAGCATTAATCGTTTTATTGAGTTACCTGAGCATGATGGGATGAATTACATTATCATGATTGATGATTTATTGAGATACTTTTTAAATGACATCTTCAATATTTTTAATTATGAATCGATTTCAGCTCATATGATAAAAATAACTCGTGACGCAGAGCTTGATTTTGAAAGCGATTTAAGTAAAAGCTTTATCGAAAAAATTTCTGACAGTGTAAAACACCGACAAATAGGACAGCCAGTTCGTTTTGTGTATGACAAAAATATTCATGAAGACACACTAAAGTATTTAATGTCTAAAATGAAAATTGATTCAGCGGATAGTATTATTCCTGGTGGAAGATATCATAACAGAAGAGATTATATGGGATTTCCAAGTTTAGGAAGAACAGATCTCCTTTATGATAAAATTATTCCCCTACCAGTAAAGGGATTACATCTAGAAGGAAGCATTTTTACAGAAATATCTAAAAAAGACTATTTAATTTATGCGCCTTATCACACATTCTCTTATGTTGTTAAATTTTTAAGAGAAGCTGCATTAGACCCAAAAGTAAAAACGATAAAAATCACTATTTACAGATTAGCCCAAATTTCACATATAGCAAGTTCTCTAATGAATGCAGCCATTAATGGCAAGAGTGTAACGGTTTCTATTGAATTACAAGCTAGATTTGATGAACAAGCCAATATTGATTACGCGCAACAAATGGAAGAAAAAGGCATCCATTTAGTTTTTGGTGTTCAAGGCTTGAAAGTGCACAGCAAAATGTGTGTTATAGAACGAGAAGAAGGAAAAAAAATAAAACGATACGGTTTTGTTAGTACAGGAAACTTCAATGAATCTACGGCAAAAATTTATACAGATTATACCTTGTTTACGGCAAATCAAAGCATATTAAAAGATATTAACAAGGTATTTGCTTTTTTTGAAACGAATTACCATATTTTTAAATATAAACATATTATAACGTCGCCTCATTATACTGAAAAAGCTATTTTTAATTTAATTGACGTTGAAATATTTAACGCTGAAATAGGAAAGCCGGCATACATAAAGGCGAAAATGAATAGTATTACTAGTTACAAAATGATAGATAAGTTATATGAAGCGAGTAATGCCGGTGTTGAAATACAAATGATTGTTAGAGGTATTTGCTGTTTGATTCCTGGAATTAAAGGAATGAGTGAAAATATTGAAGTTATTAGTATCGTTGACAAATTTTTGGAGCATTCAAGACTTTATGTATTTGGAAATAACAACAACCCTAGAGTTTATATTTCTTCAGCAGATTGGATGACAAGAAACATTGAGAATAGAGTAGAAGTGAGCTGTCCAATTTATGACGAACATATAAAACAAGAACTTTTAGATACATTTGAAATTAGTTGGAATGATAACGTAAAATCAAGAATTATAAATAAAACTCAAAAAAATCAATATCGAAAAAATAATAAAGAGAAAACCAGATCTCAACTTGCTATTTATGATTATTATTTAAAAAAGTTAGAAAACTAATATGTTATCAATTCAAAAATATGCAGCTATAGATATAGGTTCTAATGCCGTAAGATTGCTTATTTCTAATATTATTGAAGAAGAAGGTAACCCCGTTATGTTTAAAAAGAACTCATTAGTAAGGGTTCCTATTCGTCTCGGTTCAGATGTTTTTATATCTAAAACAATCTCAGAAGAAAATACCCAGCGTATTCTTGATACAATGTTAGCTTTTAGACTATTAATGAAATCTCATAAAGTTGTAAAATATAAGGCATGTGCGACATCTGCTATGCGAGAGGCACTCAATGGAAACGAAGTAGTTAAAAAAGTTTTGAAGTACTCTAAAATACAAATAGATATTATTGATGGAGAAGAAGAAGCTGCTATAATTGCTGCTACAGATTTGCATAAATATATAGATGATAATAAAACGTATTTGTATGTAGATGTTGGTGGCGGTAGTACCGAGTTTACCATGATTCACAAGGGAAATTCAGTAGCTTCAAAATCATTTAAAATAGGAACTGTTAGGTTACTTAATGATATGGTTAAAAAAGAAGCATGGCAAGAATTAGAACAATGGATAAAAGTTCAATCTAGTTCTTTTGATAAAATTGAAGTGATTGGTTCTGGTGGGAACATTAATAAAATATTTAAGATATCAGGAAAGGCAATGGGTAAGCCATTAACCTATTTTTATTTAACATCCTATTACGAGACATTACAAAGCTATTCGTACGAAGAGAGAATTACTGTTTTAGACTTAAATCAAGATAGAGCCGATGTTATAATTCATGCGATGCGTATTTATATGTCTGCTATGAAATGGAGTGGAGCAAAGCATATTTATGTTCCTAAAATTGGTTTGGCAGATGGAATTATTAAAAGTATCTACTTTGAAACGGTTTCAAGCAATACACAGTAAAATTATGCACTTTAACTTTTAAATATATATATATGCATTATTAAATATATATTCGTTAACATTTTTCAAATTAAATATTGACCCAAACCTATTAATTATGAAAAAAATATTACTTTTTGTTTTAGTTCTTGTTTATTCTTTTTACGGATTTTCGCAAGATGCTAAATATGGCGTTCGTACCGGATTAAACATTTCTAATTTAGATTTTGATGGTACTTCTTTTCCGAATAATAAACATAGAAATGGTTTTGTTATTGGTTTTTTTGCGGAATACAGTCTAACTAATAGTATTAATTTTTCTCCAGAATTACAATTTTCTGCAGAAGGAGCAAAAGAAGAACCTTTGAATTTAGATTATATTCAAGCGCCTTTATTGTTTGATTTTAAATTAAGTCCGAAGTTGTTTTTTGAGATTGGACCGCAAGTAAGTTTAAAAATAAATAAGGTTGATGATGGCATACGAAACTTTGCCTATTCTGGTGTTGGAGGTTTTTCTTATAATATTACACCAATGATATTTGCAGATGTCAGATATGCCTATGGTTTTTCAAATATTTTTGACGAGGAATTAGGAGTTAAGGCTACAAATTCTAATGTTCAATTAGGTGTAGGCTACAAGTTCTAACCGTGAACCGTTTCCTTTTTACCTAAATTACGCATAATTTCAGATTCATATTCAAGAAGTTGTTGCCACTTGGCATCAACTTCTTTTCTATCACCATATTTTCTGGCAAATCCTAAAAACATCGTATAGTGATTTGCTTCACTCACCATTAAATTTTTATAAAAATCTGCTAATTCTTTATCTTTTAACTCTTCAGAAAGTAATCGAAAACGTTCACAACTTCTAGCTTCAATTAAAGCGGCATAAAGCAACCGGTGCACTAATTGAGTGGTTCTGCTGCCTCCTTTTGGAAAAAATTTAATTAGTTCTATTACATAATCATCACGTCGGTCTCTACCAAGTTTCCATCCCCTAGCAATAATTTTATCATGAACCATTTTAAAATGGCTAATCTCCTCTTTAACCAAAGCTGTCATTTCTTGAACTAGTTCTGAATATTCAGGAAAACTAACAATAAGTGAAATAGCAGTACTTGTAGCCTTTTGTTCGCAAAACGCATGATCTGTTAGAATTTCTTCAATATTTTTTTCTACAATATTTACCCATCTTGGGTCTGTTGGAAGTTTTAAACCTAGCATATTAACCGTATTGTTTTAAGTCTTCATTTATAAATATGTTCCCTTCATCATCAAAACCTAAAACAAAATTAGTTACAATTTTGGTTTCAGGCTCATATAAATGAACATTTAAAATGACTTTATTATTAATGATAGAAGCATATTGATTTAACCAAACTCCTTGAATTACTTTATTTATAAGAAGCGTTTTGAATGATTTATCATAATCAATAAAAAGTTGTTTAGTAACAAGCGTTGAAGCCGTTTTATGATTGTTTTTATAAATACTAACGAGCGAATTTATGTTTCTATGGAAATTTTTATAATGTAGATTATTTTTAGCATACGTTATCAAAGTACTATTATTCATGTTAGTATAAGATCTTATTTTTACATAAAAACCGTTACTCATAATAGTATCAGTAGTCGTTTCTTGGTAATTTTCCGGTATGTAAGTAATACGCTCTGAAAAAGATTCATAAAGCTTATGTTCTTTAAGAATTTCTTTATTGGTTTTATATACCTTATCCCTGCCGTCACAACCTATATTTGATAAAGTAATTATTAAAATAAGTGTTAATAAAGCTCTCATAAAATATATATATTAAAGATCTAAATCAAAGGTTTTCCTAAGTAAATCAATATTCGCATTTTTTTCTTTTAGCTTTTCAAATTTTTCTTTCGAAGTGTAGGCGTATTGTTTTTCCTTTTCTTCATTTACAGAAATAGATAATTTGATATCAAAATTATTTAAAGATTTTCTAATATATGATAATAGCTCAAATTGTTGTCTTTCTAACTCCACTTTATTTGTTGAATTTGGAAATTCTAAATAAACTGTAGTTTCTTTAACTTTTGGTGTGTCAATTGATAAAATAGAAGCTAAGTTATATTTACCATCATCTTGAAGCTTTTTTGTAAATGCATTCCAGCATTCTATAAGTTCTTGTTCAGTAAAGTCTTCTTTTGGGAGATCTTCTTCATTAACAATAACATCCATTTGTTTAATAAGATGCTCTTTTTTCGCCTTTATACTACTAAGCGACAATCCCGAAGTCCTCTTTTTTTCTGATTTTAAAATAAGTTTTGGTGGTGATTCAGCGACTAGGTTGTCAGATATTGAATCAGAATCAGAGACATTCTCATTTTCTTTTGTAGGTTGAATGGTTTTATTATTATCTTCTAAAAATTCTTCAACTTTATTATTGCCGTTTTTTTCTTTGAAATTAACAGGAATCGGAGTAATTCCTTTGTTTTTAAAGTATGAAGGCGGAATTATGTAATGATTACTCTTTTTTTTTTCTCCATCAAAAGTGATAGAGGCAAGTTGCATCAGTGTTAGTTCAACCAGTAATCGTTGGTTTTTACTGCCTTTATATTTCAAGTCGCAGTCATTGGCTAGTTTTATGCCTTCCAGTAAAAACTCCTGAGTAACTTTTTTTGATTGTTCTAAATATTTAGCTTTAGTCTGTTCGCCAACTTCTAATAACTCAATAGTCTCAGGAGTTTTACTCACTAATAAATCTCTAAAGTGAGATGCCAGTCCAGCAATATAGTGATGACCATCAAACCCTTTAGAAAGTGTTTCATTAAACTGTAATAAAAGTTCTGGAATCTTATTTTCTATAATAGAGTCTGTACTTGTAAAATACGTTTCGTAATCAAGAACATTTAAATTTTCGGTTACAGAATGCCGCGTTAAATTTTTTCCAGAAAAACTCACTACGCGGTCAAAAATAGATAAGGCATCTCTCATGGCGCCATCTGCTTTTTGCGCAATAATATGCAACGCATCATCTTCAGCTTTTACACCCTGTTCTTTTGCTATAAACTTTAAATAGTCTTTTGCATCTTTAACAGTAATGCGCTTAAAATCAAATATTTGACAACGTGATAATATGGTTGGAATTATTTTATGCTTTTCTGTAGTGGCTAAAATAAAAATACAATGCTTTGGCGGCTCTTCTAAAGTCTTTAAAAAGGCATTAAAAGCAGATTGAGATAGCATATGTACCTCATCAATAATATAGACTTTATATTTCCCTATTTGAGGAGGAATTCTAACTTGATCTGTTAGACTTCTTATATCATCAACCGAATTGTTTGATGCAGCATCGAGTTCAAAAATATTAAAAGCAAAATCTTCATCACCCGTTTCTTTTCCATCACTATTAATCATTTTAGCTAGAATCCTGGCGCATGTTGTTTTACCAACACCTCTTGGGCCTGTAAATAGTAATGCCTGGGCTAAGTGATTGTGTTCAATGGCATTTAATAAGGTATTTGTAATAGCCTGCTGACCAACAACGTCCTTAAACGTTTGAGGTCTATATTTTCTGGCTGATACTACAAAGTGTTCCATTGAAAAATCTTGAATAACAAAGTTAAAAATTCAATTCAGAATTTAGAATTCTTAACTTAGAATTTAATAGGAGTTATTAACAAAATAAAACATAGGACCATGGTAGGTTTCTCTTGACTTTGTAAAAAAAATAGCTAACTTCGTTTAACTTCTGATATAAAATATTTGAACGATTTCATATCATTAAAGTTAGCGTATTTTGAAATAATCTAGAATATGAAAAAAAGATTGATAATTGGTATATTGATTTTAAGCAATACTGTATTTGGATAAATCCCTGAAAAAAAATTGAAGGCCCCATAGTTTTATTTGACACGCTTACCGTTAAACAAGGAGATATCATCCATTTAGCAAAAGGGAGTGACCCAGAGACTGGTAATTTCGTATACATCTACGCTTCTAAAAATAAAGTAAAGCCTATTGTTCCAAAATTATTCAAGAAGAGTTTACAGAAAAAGATATTGAATTCGAGTCGATTCCTCAAATGGATTTGGAGGCAAACAATTAATTGTCGAAAGTTTTAGTAAAGTATCATCCAAAAAAGAGGGAGAAAAAATTCTGGGAGTTATAAATATGAAGGAATACCAATTTATTGAGGGAATATTTTTTAACGATGTTGTAGTTGACTTTTAACCTGTATTAAAATCAGGTGAAATAATTAAAATTAGTGCCTCTGAATTAACAGAGAAAGCACCAAATGTTGAATTATTGTTTACACCATTTGAGATGACTAAAAAAGGTATTGCTCCTGTCGTTGTAGCTCTCAATAATTTGAGTAAAAATGAAATTTATAATAAGACACTAAATTGGACCAATTCATTCTGTTAGATTCATAATCAAGCGACCATAACTTCCGTTCCGAATGACAAGATTAATATTAATGACTTTGCAAAAAATATAAAATTTAGCACAATTATGGGACTGGATATTATTGGTGATTTACCTTATCTATTCACTATTAATTTTTCCGATGGTGAAATTACAATAACATTTATGTTAGGGGATAAAAAGGGAAATATTACCGATAAAAATGGAGATGTTATTGCTAGTACTTCTCCGGCACGCATGTTTAATAAGAAAGGAGAAGTATTCAAAATGAGTAAGACCTTAAAAATAGAAGCCGAAAAGGTAATGAATGATTTATCCTATACTTTAGTTGATTGTTTAATGAAATAAATAAGAAATTACTAAATAAACAAGCGAAAACAAATAACTAAGTTAAAAAACAAGTAATTGAGAGCTGATTTTAAAGCAAAGTTAATCGCTCGTTTGCTAGCTTCTGATTTTCCTTCGGAAAATCCTCGCTCACAAACACGTAACTTTCCATATAAATAAGCCTTAAACGAAATTCTATAAAAAAACCTTTCTGTTAAAACAAAAACTAGTAAATAAGCGTTAAGGATTGTAGTGGCATCTTTTTTAAATCTGACCAGCGCTAAAATAGCTTTCAATCAAAAAATTAAACAGATAGCCACGTCGCATAATCCTCGCTATGACATTTTAAAAAGATATAATTTAAAGCGATATCCTTCTAGGCTAACACCCAAATGTTTAGATATATTTAGATTTTGGTATTTGTTTATTGTAATTTTGTGCTCAAGTAAATCGCCTTATCGCTGTTCATGTAAATGAATGGAGGAAAGTCCGAACACCATAGTGCAATATAGTGGTTAATGGCCACCAGTTGAGAGACTAGGAAAAGTGCAACAGAAAGTATGTACAGGTAATGCTGTAGTGAAATCAGGTAAACTCTATATGGTGCAATGTCATGTATACCAGTGTTTGAGGGCTGCACGCTCGATGCTGGAGGGTAGGCAGCTAAAGTGTATTGGTAACAATACACTCAGATAAATGATAAGGGTTGCGCCACGGCGTAATACAGAATTCGGCTTATAGATTTGCTTACTTATAAAAAACCCTTCTTTAAAAAAGAAGGGTTTTTCATTTAAAAAAATGATTGGCTGGTTAGGTTGGTTTTTCAATATTGTTATTATTAAACTTTAGGAGGTGTAATACCTAATTGATTAAATACTTCTAAGTTATCATAAAAGGCATCCTCTCTGGTTAACTGGCCATCCTTATCCATACTCCAAACACTAAAACCGTGTGTAGTTATTTTTTTTCCGGTAGGAGCATTTCCCATAAAATCTCCATTATGTGTTCCAGTACAAGTCCAGTCTATATACATTTTGTTACCTTTAATATCATATTTGTCAAGTTTAACAGCAAAGTCTGGAAAACCTGTAACGAAGGTATTCATGAATACTTCATATTCATCAATATTGTTTGCAATTATGGTTCCATTCGCAGTTCTGATAAAATTATCAATTGATAAAGACTTTAAGTTTGAAATATCATGGGCATTCCAGCCAGCAACTACTTTATCAATTGCATCCATCATTGCTTTTTCATCAGCAGGCATCGCGTTATATGCTTCAATTTCTGCTAATGCTGTAATAATCGGAGATGAGTCGTAATAATCATACATTTCAACAACTTTTCCATCAATGTATTGAGCTGTTATATGAACAGGGACATCAATTTCTTTACCATTATCTTTTAATGTTCCATGCCAATTCGCCCAATAGTTTACCCAAGTTTCATCATCATTATCAATTACCATTTCAGTAAAAGAACCTTGTTCTTGAAACCCATAAGATGAAAAGCTTGAAAGCATTTCTTTTTGAGCATTTTCAAGATCAGATGCAGAGATATTTTTAAGTGAATTAATATACAATTTAGCCGTATCTGCAAAATGGGTTCGCCAGGTTTCCCAATCACCACTGCCATATTCAGAGATACTCGCTTTAAAAGCATTAATTTCTGGTGATTCGATAAAATAACGTTGTTTTTGCTTTTCGCATGCTATAAGCATTATCAAAGACATTCCAAGTAATAAAATGTTTTTCATTGTTATGGTTTTTGTTAGTTAATATTAATATCAAACCATATGTAAGAGCCACAATAATCAAATGTTTCTTGGCTATAAGATAAGTATGAGTAGAGTCTGGGACTCTTAAGGAGAAATCTAATTTACTAAAAAAAAAGGAATTATACTACATTGAATAAAAATTTACTTTAATTCAAAAAAACTAAAAACATTGCCGCCATAACTTTTCGAGTAGCTGTAATGTTCTTGATTTGATAAATTGGTATGTTTTGAATGCTCAATAATGAGTAAGCCGTCTTCTAATAAGAGGTTGTTTTTAAAAACTAATTCAGGAATGTTACTAAACTGCTCATCGGTAAAGCCATAAGGTGGGTCTGCAAAAATAACATGAGCCTGTAACGTTGCTTTTTCTAAATATTTGAAGACATCACTTTTAATGGTCTGAATAGGCATTTTAAAGGAATCTGCCGTTTGATTTATGAATTTAACACATCCAAAATCTTGATCTACACACGTAATATTTTCAGTGCCTCGAGAAGCAAACTCATAACTTATATTTCCTGTGCCTGCAAATAAATCCAACACGGAAATATCATCAAAATAGAAATGATTATTTAAAATATTAAATAATCCTTCCTTAGCCATATCTGTAGTAGGACGCACAGGTAAGTTTTTTGGAGCTACTATTTTTCTGCTTTTATATAAACCTGATATAATTCTCATTAAAAACTTTTTATTAATGTGAAATCGGAGTAATTTGTTTTTGGTTCTTCTAAATAATTGTAGGAGTCTTTTCGGTCACCAAAATTGACGTTTCGTATATATTTGAAGGCAATTTTATAAAGATCCGATTCTATATCAATGTCCCCTAAAAAAACAAGATTTAAAATTTCTGGGTTTAATTCTAATTGTTCTGAAGTAAAAAGAATGTAATAAATAAAGTCTTCTTTAGTTGAATATTCAAAAGTATTATATATTAAAAGTGCTCCTTTTTTTATAACCACGATATCAAAATGGGAGTCACTAACATTTACATATAATTTTAAATCTTCCGAATTTTTTTCAATAGCTAAAATATTTTCTACTAAAACTGTTGAAATATGTTTATAGGTAAAACTACCATAGGTATCATATATAAAATTATTAATGTTTACATATGGAACATACACATTAACACTGTCATTTAACGGAATGGAATCAAAGGTTATAAAGTCTGTTTTTAAAATTTTAGAGTTAAATTTCAAATAATCGGCTAAGTTGTCTTCGTTAAAAAGTGGTTTGGGTACAAAAGTTGAAAGTTCGTTGATGTGGGTAAGATATACCGCATTGAATGTGCTTCTAAATACATCTTCTGTATTAAAAACATGCTTTAATCTCTCTAAAACCTCAAAAGGATTTAGCTTTTTTTCAAAATTAATATGTTTTAAATATGTAATGGTCTGAGTATCTCTTTGTAGTATACAAAAAGAAAGTCCACTCAAGCTAACTTGAATGGACAAATCTTGATTTATATGTTTACTTGAAATATTAGTCGTTTGCGCCATATACTTTTGGCCAGTTACCATTCGTGTTCACTTCATCCATAGACCCAACTTTTAAAGCATCACCATTTACACCATCAACTGAAACTACTTGATTTTCTTGAATTACCAAATCTCTTGATTGATCAGACAAAATAATATCTTTTTTAACTTTAGATTCAAACACAGGAATCTTGATGCCATTTTGATCTAACATACCCGCTTTTAATTCAAACTTAGCACCCTCTTTTCCAACGGGCACATTCATCATGGTTTTATATCTCGTAGAGGTTTTAAATAAAGAATCTTTTACAGGAACAAATCCTAAAGTATCAATAAGTACAATAGATTTTGTGGTTTCAACACCACCAAACCTTTTTGTTAATTCTTCATCAACAATCGTCGTATCTCTTCTTTGAGTAATTGTAAATTTAGCAGTATCAATAAACGTAACTAATTTATCAAAATCATCAGCAAACCTTCCAGTAACTTGTCTGTATGCCAATTGAGAATCTCGAATATCAATTAAATTAGAAATAACCTTAGCATACCGTTTGTTTTTGGTTTTATTAAATTGAATTGGCTCATAAACAGACATGAATGTTTGGTATCCCAAGTAACCAATAACAACCCAAAGAGCTATCATTAATAATGGTTTAAATTTTGAAGGGATAAATTTGTCAACTAGTTTAACTAAACCGTATGTAACTACGATGACAACAACAGCAATAATAAGTATTTTAAACATAGTAAGTTTATTTATTAATATTTTAAATAATAGTCATACGCAAATCTACAATTTTTTTTTAATCGTAAAAACCAATGTACGTAAAAATCATTTCTATATTTGAATAATTATAAATATTTATCAAGTTTAATGACGTCAACTGAATTTTATTCACTTATAAACCAAGAATTTCCGTTTGAACCTACTCAAAAGCAAAATATTGTATTAAATCAATTATCAGAATTTATTTTTAATAAGCAACCAAACTCTTTATATGTTTTAAAAGGGTATGCAGGAACTGGAAAAACGACGATAGTTGGAACTATAGTTACCAACCTATGGAAAGCAAAAAAAAGTGCTGTATTAATGGCTCCAACAGGAAGAGCAGCCAAGGTTATCTCAAATTATTCAGGAAAGGAAGCCTTTACAATTCATAAAAAAATATATTTTCCAAAAAAAGAAAAAAATGGAGGCGTAAAATTTGTACTTCAGCCAAATAAACATAAAAACACCATTTTTATTGTTGATGAAGCATCTATGATTCCGGATACACCAGGAGAATCCAAATTATTTGAAAACGGATCTCTTCTCGATGATTTAATGCAATATGTATATTCTGGTCATCAATGTAAACTTGTTTTAATAGGCGATACAGCACAATTACCACCAGTAAAATTAGACTTAAGTCCAGCTTTAAATGAAGACACTTTAAGTCTAAATTACAACAAAGAGGTGATTAAAATGGAGCTTGATGAAGTGGTAAGACAAGAATTTGATTCGGGTATTCTGGCAAATGCAACCGTTTTACGTGAAGCGTTATCGAATGGGTTTCATGATTCATTTAAGTTCGATTTAAGCCCGTTTAAGGATGTTATAAGGTTAATTGACGGACAAGAGGTTATGGACGCTGTAAATGATTCTTACAGTGATCTAGGACATGAAGAAACCACCATCATTGTAAGAAGTAACAAACGAGCTAACTTATATAATAAACAAATTAGGAATAGAATATTATTTAATGAAAATGAATTAACACCAGGAGATTATATCATGGTGGTTAAAAATAATTATTTCTGGGTAAAACCAACATCTGAAGCTGGTTTTATCGCTAATGGAGACATTATTGAAGTACTAGAAATTTTTAATTTAATTGATTTATACGGATTTCGTTTCGCCGAAGTTAAGGTTAGAATGGTTGATTATCCTAAAATGCGACCATTTGAAACTGTTTTGTTATTGGATACGATTGAATCTGAATCGCCTTCTTTAAGTTATGAAGACGGCAATAAGTTGTATCAAGAAGTTATGAAAGATTACGAATCTGAAACCAGTAATTACAAGAAGTTTTTAAAAGTTAAAAACAACAAATATTTTAATGCCTTGCAGGTCAAGTTTTCTTATGCCATTACCTGTCATAAATCACAAGGTGGTCAATGGCATACCGTATTTGTGGAACAACCGTATTTGCCTAATGGTATAGATAAAGAATACCTTAGATGGCTTTATACAGCCATAACAAGAGCCAAAGAAAAGTTGTATTTAATAGGTTTTAAAGATGATTTTTTTGAGGAATAGTTTTTGATTATCTTTAAATAATGAATATAGAATCTGTTATAAGTATTTGTCTTGGTATTGGTCTAGCTGCATCAGCAGGTTTTAGAGTCTTCTTACCTTTATTTGCTTTAAGTTTAGCGTCTTATTTTAATGTTTTAGATTTGAATGATTCATGGCGATGGATTGGTAGTCTTTCAGCATTAATTATTTTAGGGGTTTCAACCATCGTTGAAATATTTGCATACTTTATTCCGTATATCGATAATTTATTAGATAGTATCGCCGTGCCTTTAGCAGCAGTGGCTGGCACAGTCGTTATGCTCTCAACCATAGTGAACTTAAGTCCAGAAATGACATGGGCCTTGGCTATAATTGCTGGTGGTGGCACAGCAATTGCTATTTCAGGAACTTCTAGTGCAACGAGACTGGCATCAACTGTAACTACAGCTGGAATTGGAAATCCGGTTGTTTCAATAGTAGAAACTGGAACCTCAATTGTAATGACAATAATCTCATTTGTTTTGCCAGTTCTAGCTTTTGTTTTAGTTATTTTTTTATTATTCATAACTTTTAGACTCTACAACAAGTTTAGGAAGTCTAATGTCTAGAATCTCTAATAATTATTATATTTTTGAAACTTAATTGAATTTACATTTATAAATGAAAATAATTTCAATGATACCGGCACGTTATAGTGCATCTCGATTTCCTGGAAAATTAATGCAAGATCTTGCAGGTAAAAGCGTTATTTTAAGAACTTATGAGGCAACACTGGCTACCGACTTATTTGATGATGTCATTGTAGTTACGGATAGTAACATTATTTATGATGAAATTGTAAATAATGGAGGTAAAGCCATGATGAGTATTAAAGAACATGAATGTGGAAGCGATAGAATAGCAGAGGCGGTTGAATCTTTAGATATTGATATTGTCATTAATGTTCAAGGAGATGAACCTTTTACTGATAAAGAATCGTTAAAAAAATTAATTGACGTTTTTAAAGATGATTTTGATAAAAACATTGATTTGGCTTCATTAATGGTTCATATCACAGATTGGGATGAAATAAGTAATCCGAATACTGTTAAAGTTATTGTAGACCAAAATAACTTTGCACTTTATTTTTCTAGAAGTACGATTCCATTTCCGAGAGACAAGGATGTTAATGTAAAATACTTCAAACATAAAGGTGTCTATGCTTTTAGAAAAGAAGCCATATTAGACTTTTACCATTTACCTATGTTAACCTTAGAAGCATCTGAAAAAATTGAATGTATTCGCTATTTAGAATATGGTAAACGCATTAAAATGGTAGAAACAGATGTTCAAGGGGTTGAGATTGATACCCCAGAAGATTTAGAACGTGCAAAAAATATATGGAAATAGATTATAGCAATATAAAAGTAATTGGTTTTGATGCAGACGATACGTTATGGGTAAATGAAACCTATTTTCGTGAAGCTGAAGTGGCATTTTGTGATTTAATGTCTGAATTTGAAACACCCAATAAAACAGACCAAGAACTTTTTAAAATGGAAATGAAAAATCTGCCATTATATGGTTATGGGGTTAAAGCTTTTGTATTGTCTATGGTTGAAATGGCTTTAGAAATATCTAATTATAACGTTTCACAAGCAACCATTCAATCTATTTTAAATATAGGAAAGGAGATGCTTGACAAACCTGTGGAATTGCTTGATGGTGTTGAAGAAGTTCTAAAAGAATTGTCTAAAAAATATCGATTAATTTTAGCAACGAAGGGCGATTTACTTGATCAAGAACGAAAATTAGAGAAATCGGGTTTAACAGATTATTTTCATCATATTGAAGTCTTAAGTGATAAACAAGAAGCTAATTATTCGAAGCTTTTAAATCATTTAGATATTAAACCTTCTGAGTTTTTAATGATAGGTAATTCGTTAAAGTCTGATATTTTGCCATTAGTTAATTTAAATTCAAAAGCTATTCATGTACCATTTCATACGACATGGGTTCATGAAAAAGTCTCTGAAAAGGAAAGCAATGGAAAAGCCTATAAAAAGATTAATAGCTTAATAGAATTATTAAATCTGTTACATTAATAATGTAATTAAATATAAATCTTTTATTGAAAGAAAATGATGATTCTAGATGTTAAATATTTTAGTTTTTTATATGATAATAATTTAAAAACTATTTAAATTCTATATTTTAAAATAATGATTAATTTTAATCTCTGAAAAGAAAATATATTAGATGAATTATAAAAACTTTCCCATGGTACCAAGAGTTGTTTTTGGTAGAGGTAGTTTTAATCAGTTAAGTGAAATAATTTCCCCAAAGCGATTAAATATAAACGCTCCGTTTATCTATTTGGTAGACGACGTGTTTAAAGGTGATGCCTGGCTAACATCAAGAATTCCTTTGGCTTATGATGACCGCGTTATTTATATTTCTTCAAAAGAAGAACCGAAAACCGAACAAGTAGATATTTTGGTAGAGGATATTATATTAACATCAAAACAAAGTACTTCAGGTATTATTGGAATTGGTGGTGGAACCATGTTAGATCTAGCAAAAGCCGTATCTATTATGTTGACTAATGAAGGTGAAGCAAAAGATTACCAAGGGTGGGATTTAGTTAAAAATCCTGCGATTTACCATGTTGGTATTCCTACAATATCAGGAACAGGTGCAGAAGTTTCGAGAACAACAGTTCTTACAGGACCAGAAATGAAACTTGGAATAAATTCTGATTACACACCTTTTGATCAAGTTGTTTTAGATCCAGAACTTACGAAAGGAGTTCCTAAAAATCAATGGTTTTTTACAGGAATGGACTGTTATATACATTGTATAGAATCATTAAATGGCTCTTATTTAAATGCATTTAGTCAAAGTTATGGAGACAAGGCACATGAACTTTGTAAAAATATATTTTTAGAAGATCATCTTTCTGAAAGTGAGATGCAAGATAAACTTATGATGGCGTCTTGGCATGGCGGTATGAGTATTGCATATTCTCAAGTTGGTGTTGCTCATGCCATGAGTTACGGGTTAGCTTACCTGTTAGGTATTAAACATGGAATAGGTAACTGTATCGTATTTGATCACTTAGAAGAGTTTTATCCTGAAGGTGTTGAACTTTTTAAAGAGATAAAGAATAAACATAACATTCGATTGCCAAAAGGAATTTGCGCTAATTTGAGTGACTCAGAATTTGATAAAATGATAAAAATAGCGTTAAGTCTTGAACCACTTTGGGAAAATGCTATTGGAAAAAACTGGAAAAAAACAATTACGAAAGAAAAACTAAAGGCACTCTACCAAAAAATGTAATATGCAACGACTATCCAAATTTATTTATCATAACGTTCTCGGTTGGAAAGTTGTTGGAAATATTGACTTTTCAAAAGATAAAATTAAGAAGGCTGTGATAATTGCGGCACCACATACAAGCTGGCATGATTTCTATATTGGGGTTTTACTGAGATCTGTTTTAAATATAAAAACAAATTTTGTAGGTAAAAAAGAGTTATTTGTTTTTCCGCTTGGATGTTTTTTTAGGGCTTTAGGAGGCGCTCCTATAGATAGGCATACCAAAGAAAATAAAGTGGAAGCAATTGCTAAACTTTTTAAAGATAAAGATGAATTTAGAATGACTATGTCACCCGAAGGTACCAGAAAAAAAGTAGATAAATGGAGAACAGGATTTTATTATATAGCTAAAACTGCTAATGTACCAATCATTATGTTTACACTTGATTTCAAAAATAAACAAAATAAAATTTCAGAGCCTTTTTACCCAACAGATGATATAGAAAAAGATTTCGCTTTTATGCATAATTTTTATAAAGGGGTCGTCGGGAAAATAACAGAGTATTCATAATTACAACTCATTTTTTAGTAAATATAAATTTAGCAAATCTCTATTAATTTGTACCTTTAACGAATATGATAAAAGACACCAAAATAGCCGTATTAATTGATGGCGATAATATCCCCTCAAAATATATTACTGAAATGATGCAAGAAATTGCTAAATACGGAACTCCTACCATAAAAAGAATTTATGGTGACTGGACAAAGCCTCATTTAGCAAAATGGAAAAATGTATTACTTGAAAATGCCATTAGTCCGATACAACAGTACAGTTATACAACTGGAAAAAATGCCACTGATTCTGCTATGATAATTGACGCCATGGATATTTTGTATTCCAATAAAGTTGATGCGTTTTGTTTAGCATCTTCAGATAGTGATTTTACCAAATTAGCAACACGCTTACGTGAATCTGGTCTACAGGTGTATGGCATTGGAGAAAAGAAAACTCCAGATCCTTTTATTGTTGCGTGTGATAAGTTTATTTATCTTGAAATATTACATACTGTCGATGACAAAGCTGAAGGTGGAAAGAAAACTGAAAAGGCGAATTTATATAATCTTACACCGAAAGTAATACGAATGCTTAAAAACTCCGTGTCTGATGCCGCTGATGATGATGGTTGGGCGTTTTTAGGAGATGTAGGTTCCCTCATTCTTAAAAAGCAACCTAATTTTGATGCTAGAAATTTTGGTTTTGAAAAATTAACCCCCTTGTTTAAATCTTTAGATATGTTTGAAATGGAGCAAAGAGACCAAAGCAATGGACGTTTCAAACTAATTTATGTGAAGAATAAATAGTTAATCAACAAGTTGACTTAATGCTTGAAAAAGAGTTTGCTTAATGGTTAACATCATCCTATTGTTTTTAGAAAACTTTTGATTGATTTCAAGTTCAATTCCTAAATAGTTTTCTGGAAACTGTGTTCGTAAATATGTTGTAAATCCATCAGCCTTACCTAAATACGGATAATTGAATCTGACATTTAGATTCGGATTGAATGTTTTTATTTCTGCTTTTAATCGTTTGCAAAATTGCCATTCCGAAATGTTTGACGAATCAAATAGTAATCCAATATCACAGTGCCTTTCTATAGTATTCAAAATAGGAGTAAAGCTATGCACAGAAATATGAAGTACATTTTCTCCTGACTCCAATAAAGTTTTAATAGAAATTTCAACATCATTTCTATATGGTAAATAATACATGTCTTTAAGACTTTTCTTTTTTGTTTTTGAAAGGAGTTTTGAATATTCCGAATATAAATTCTTGTGATGCAACGATCTATTTAGTTCAATAAGTAGCCTACTTGTTTTATTAAATTTAGAATAGTCAGAAAGCGGTTTTAAAGCGTTAAAAACATCTAAAGCACCTAAATCATATCCTTTATGAGTATTTAAAACTTCTGTATTTTCTTTGAAACATAAATAGTACGTTTCAGGCACATGGTTGCCGCCATGCTCACAAGTTAATAAAAGTTTCATGGAATAAATAATCTGTTTTCCTGCAAACAGATAGCTAGTTTTGAATATACTTTTTGAATATTTTTTTCAGAATAATCAGATCCAACAGCCTTTAATATACGAGTTGCTAAGGTCCCTTCTTTCAAGATAAATTCAATAACTTCTTGATATGATTTGTTTATGTTAGGCTTAGCTAATTGATATAAATGCGTCCATATATTTTGAACACTCAAAGGATTATGGATGCCGAACATATCCAGATATTCCATATTTGAAATTTTAAAAGATTCTGCATCCTTGATAACCGCATTTAAAATTTCAAATAAGTCTTGTTTTAACCATTTTTTTTGTGATTGAAGAGAAGCTAACTTTTTATCAACTAAAAGCCTTAATACTTCAATAATAAGTGAGCAAATAGCGATATCCGCTTTTGGACATTCTTGGATGTCAACCAACCGTATTTCAATAGAATTTCTATCAAAACGAGCAATAGCACCTCTAGAATTAAGGAAATGATAATCTAAAATATGTCGACTATCATAGGGTTTTATTGCTTTTTTAATGGGCTCAAAAATTGATGCATAGTAATCACCTTTTGAAAATACGCGCTCCGGAATAACAGATCCTGTTAGTTCTGGTATTTTTTTCTGATTGGATTTGTAATATTCCAATCGTGTATCTTTAAATCCTGTAGATCTTCCATCCAAAATAGGTGAACTAGCGCATAATCCAGGAATAAGCGGTAAAATAATTCTTATGGCAGCATGTAGCTTTTCAAATTCTTTATCATCGAAAAACGGTAAATTTATATGTGTGCTTTGTACATTACTCCAGCCATGACCTTTGCAATTGAAAATTCTATTATACAATTCATAGACGTCATTATTATCATGTTCCCAAAGCTGCATATCTGTTAACGGATTCATCAATGGATGTGCTCCCGTAGAAAGTAATTGAGTATGTAAAGGCTTTAAAATGGCATTAATTTCAACGATGTTTTCATGAAAATTATCCGAAAGATGTTCCAAACTGGTTTTTGGACCATTTGTTTTTAGTTCAATAACGTGCCCGACTAATTCATTACTCCAGGCAATATGTCCATTTTCTATATCAGAGGTTAAAGTTCCGTTCTTTTTTGTTAATAAAACATCAACTATAGGAGCTACTTTTAAATTGGAAGAATTTACGAGCATATATTCAAGTTCAATACCGTAAACTTCAAATAAATGATATTTATTCATGCGACTCTAAACGTTTTTTAAAAGCGTTGAGAACTTCTGTATAAACAGTATCACCATAATAGGCATCCTCAACACCAAAGTCTATGTTTGGATTATCATTAATTTCAATAACCATAGGAACGTTATCAATAACCTTTATATCAATACCATAAAGTCCTTTACCCATTAATTTAGCCGATTTTAATGCCATGGACAACACTTTTTTAGGAACTTTCTCAATCGGTAAACAGTCAGCATTTCCATCTTGATCATCTTTTTTATTAGCGTCCCAATTGTAAATTTGCCAATGATCTTTTGCCATATAATACTTACAGGCAAAAATGGGCTTATCATCAATGATCCCAATACGCCAGTCATAAGTTGACGGACAAAACTCTTGAGCAATAATCAAGTCTGACTCCTTGAGCATTTGAGAAACCAAGGTATTATACTCATCTTCGGTTTTTGCCTTTTTTACACCAAATGAAAATGTAGAATCTGGAGCTTTTAATACACACGGCAAGCCGATAAGTTCAAGAACAATGTTGCGATTATCTTTATGTACAATAATTGTTTTTGGTGTATTTATATTAGCATTTTGAAGTGCTTCCGCCATATACACTTTATTGCAGCATTTTAAAATAGAATCGGGGTAATCAATAATAGCCATACCTTCTTGTTGTGCTTTTCTAGCAAATGCGTAAGCTTCATTATTAACTTCGGTACTTTGTCTTAAAAAAAGAGCATCAAAGGACGTTAAGCGCGGTTGGTCTTTAGGTTCTATAATTTCAACATAAATTTTCATCTTTTCAGCAACATCAATAAACCTTTTTAATGCTTTTGAATTACTTGGTGGTGCAGAATCATTAGGGTTTACCAAAATAGCCAAATCAAAATCTGAATTAAACACCTTTAAAGTATCATAACGTTTTTTTGAAAAATATTGATTTGCAAAAATGTGAACACTTTCAATATGCTCTTCCGGAATTTCAGATTCTGATATAACCTTAATACTCTGAATATTCCATTTGGTTGTATGATTAAACTTGGCCCGTAAAAAAGGCACTTGAAAATGCTTATAAAAAAGACTGCTTAATTCCTTGTATTTTTGAGCAACGTTTTGTCCGAAATAAATACTGAGCGTGAAGTCTTGCGATTTAATGTTTTTTAAACTTTGTTGAATCACATCATCAAACTCCTCAGAGACCAATCTAACTAACTTTAAAGTTTTTAAATCTACTAAGTTTTTAACTTTTGGTATAGGTAAATGTCCTCTAGCTTCTGCCAAAAGTGATACATAGTATCCTTTAGATTGATAGGAATAATCTTTACAAAGATTAAAGATTCTTGCTTTTTTTAATAAGGAATATTTTGGATTTGTAAGATAATCTTGTGAAGAAATGACTCTAATATTCTCAATCGAAAAACTCCATTTTTCAGGTTGATTGACAACAATATATTTGTTCATTAGTAGCGCCGCATAGCGATATAAAATTTATATTAAAAGTATAATATTTTTTAATAACTTTTACAAGCGGATATATTTTTTATAAACGATTATTTTAAAAGAATATAATATGTTTAATTTTTCTTAATTATTGATATTTTCTCAAAAAATAACCATGTGTTCGGATCTAATTCAATGGATGACACGTTTTTTATCATTGGTAAAATTGTTTTTAATGTTTGTTCTAAAACTGTTTTAGTGATGATTGAAGAACTGCCATCTTCAAAATTAATTTTAATATCAATCGGAAAGGTGAAAAGATAATCCTGAGTTTGTTTGATTTCTAAAATCAAAACATCTTTAAATTCCCATTTAACTTCCAATTTTGGATGTCCAGATTGATATAACCATTGTTTAAAAAACGTTGAGAAATCTTTGCCAGAAACCGTTTCTATAACACGCTCAAAATCTTCTGAAAGCGCATTGCCAAACTTATATTTTTCATAATAAGCTCGAATTCCTTGCCAAAACAGGTCGTCTCCTAATTCCTTTCTTAGCATATGAAGTACCCAACTACCTTTTTGATAAGAATTTGGATTAAGAAGTTTTAAATAATCTGTTACAGACGTGTCTACGATTGGAGCCTGACTCAATTTGGAAAAGCGTAACGCTTTTTGTCTGTCAGCTTTCATTTTTTTAACAAATGAATCACGACCATAATTATTTTCAAAAAAGAGATTTTCAAAATAGGTTGCAAAACCTTCGCTTAACCAAACGTGATACCAATTTAATTCTGAAGCCGAATCGCCAAACCATTGATGAGCAACTTCATGAGCAATTGTATCTTCATAATCGCCTTTACCAGAAATATAATTCTCATTATAAAAAATGTTACCAGCATTTTCCATACCTCCATAAAGTGTTTTCGACTGAACATTGGCTAATTTTCTAAACGGATAGGCACCAACATGTTCCATCATGAATTTTAAAACTGGTATGGCCGCAGCATAGTCTTTAAATCCGTTATTTCTATCTTGAGGAAACACCCATGATGAAACTGGGATATTATTAACTTCTTCGAGATATTCAACAGCAAATTGTGCCACACCAATAACCATAATTTTAGATGGTATAGGAGTATTCGTTTTCCAGCGTGTTAAGATTTTTTTATCTTTCAAATTAGTTTTTTCTATGAGTAAACCATTTCCAATACTTTGATAATGTGAAGGTGCAATAATCACCCATTCAACGGTAGCTTTTTCAGAAGGATGATCTACAACAGGAATCCAGTTTTTAGCGCGATCTGGCCAGTTATCACCAAAAAAAGTTCTGTCTCCATACTTGTTTTTAGAAATTATTAAACCATCAGATGGGATGCCATGGTAGGTAATTTTATAAGTTCTTATGTCATCACTTTTAGTTAAATCTATATCAAACTTCAGTTTATGATTTCCTTGTGTGAAGGCTATTTGATTATTTTCTTCTAATATTGAAGAGACGCTCATACCATTATTATCAAGTTGTTTTTCTACGAGATCTAGGCTGAACTCCGTAAGAGGTTTTTTGAATTTTATTTTTACTTCTGCAATACCTTGAATTTCATTTGAATCATCGGATAGAGTCAGATTAAATTTATAGTTTAGAATATCAATAGACTCCAACCTTAATTCATGGTCTTGTGCCATTAATTGAGGAAATGATAAATTGAAAACTAGTATTAAAATAAAAACACTCTTTACATACTTAATTCTACTCATTTTAAAAAACATCTTAGTCATTTACAATATTATTTCAATCTAATATCTACACAATACTGAATATAAATTTGTTCTTTATAGTCATTCGAAATAAAAAATATTAAACATATAATATTTGATGAATAAAAATAAAAAGTAATAATAAAATTCAATGAATTAATTTACGGTTATTTTGATTAACGGCATTCATTAATTCAGTTAAGTCTACTTCCAATAATTGATTTTCCTTAATACCGTATAACTTATTACCGAATATAGTAAAAGGGAAAGACATATTTAACTCTGCAATAGGATGACCATTTAAATCTATTATTATTGTTATATCACCTTTATTTAAAAAAGTATTATTGATTTTAGAAGTTTTAACGAGATATAAGTCTTCAAAATCATATTCGTGGAGTAGGTTGAGATTTGTATCTATTTTCAAAGTTTTGCTCAGACTTGTTTGTGCGAAATAATTTACTGAATCATTAAGAGTATGATATTTTAAAATAGGATCATCAGATTTTGTATATAACTGATTAGCAATAAAGAATTTGAACGTTCCAAATTGCTCAGAATTAAAGGATTTTGAACTGACTAAAGAACCATTTTTTAAAGTATATTTTTCAAGTTTATTACTAAATAAAAGTAATAAACTATCATTTTCTAATTTAGAATCATAAATGGGGTTTTCTTTCTCATCAAAGGTCTTATAATAGATTTTTTTACCAGTTATTTTGTCTATCAATAGCATGAATGGTTCGCCAAAATTTATTGATTTATTTTTCCAATAGGCATACCCTTTATTCAACAGCAATAAAGTAGAATCTTTTTCCAAAATAGAAGATTTGCTCATTAATTTCTCGGGTAAGTTATAAGACCAAACAATACTGCCATCAACCCGATTAATCTTTGATAGCTTTTCTTTTGAAGCAAAATAAATATTTATACTATCAATGATAACATTAGAATTTATATCTCGAACCAAATTAGAACCGGATGAAACCACATACGTCCCAGTTAGAACACCTAATGCAATTCCTCCAACATTTTTAGCAATAGTTTCTGTATAGTCTTTTTTTCCAGTGACTGTTTCATAATCCCAACCCAACCCCGTTTTTTTGTTTAGGACATGTAAACCTCCTGCAACAATTAGTAAGTCTGATTCATTTAAGGTTTTTATTTTATTCCATCCATATTCTCTATTTAATTCTCTTTCCCAAATAGTATTACCATTTTTAAGATCAATTCTTTCTAACGTATGTAAATGGCCACCTAAGCCATTATATTTATAACCTATTCCAATTTTTTCAGAAGGATCTACATAATAAAAATCATTCTTAATTTTCCATATTGTAGAACCATTTTCATTATCTAATCGTATACTATTATTCCCTTTAGATAAAATAATAATATCATTATACTGCCTCAGGCTAGAATTAGAATAATCAATTTTTTTTGTCCATTTAATTTTTTGATTTTTTAAATCATAAACAATAATTTGTCCATTTACACCAAGTAGTTTGCCATTTTTGCTAAGCTTTCTTAATTGAATAGTGGCATAACCTGAAATGCTATCTATATAAAGACGATGAATTCTTTTCGAGAAATTAAATTCATTAGCATTTATATTATTTTGAAGAATAAAATTTTTACCAACTACTTTTTTATTTATGCTCTCAATAGGTGTGTTTTGGGCATATAACTGAAGAATAATTAGAAGTAAAGCGATAGTAAAAATTCTACTTTTCATCATTAAAATATGTTATAAGATGACTTATAAATGTAAGCAGTAAATCAAAAAAATCCTATGACAAAAGTCATAAGAATGGAATTCCTTAATTATTTTTTTAGAATATTTTAAAAAAGAGAGGATATAAAATCCTCTTAATTAAAAATTATTTAAAACAGTATTTTTAATTTTCAGTTTCCTCCATGGTATGATACACGTTTTGTACGTCATCATCATCATCCAATTTTTCTAATAGTTTTTCAACATCTGCAGCTTCTTCAGGTGTTAGCTTCTTTGTAACCTGAGGAATACGCTCAAAACCAGACGATAAAATTTCAATTCCTCTCGATTCTAATTCAGCTTGGATAGCACCAAAACTTTCAAAAGGCGCATAAATTAAGATACCATCATCATCCGCAAAAACCTCTTCAGCACCATAATCTATAAATTCCAATTCAACTTCCTCAGGATCTAATCCTTCAGCGTCAATTCTGAAGTTACATGTATGGTCGAACATAAATACCACCGAACCAGAGGTGCCTAAACTTCCGTCACATTTATTAAAATAACTTCTTACATTCGCAACCGTCCTGGTGTTGTTATCTGTTGCCGTTTCAACTAAAACTGCAATTCCATGAGGTGCATAACCTTCAAATATAACTTCTTTATAATCACCGAGACTTTTATCACTTGCTCTTTTTATAGCGCGCTCTACATTGTCTTTAGGCATGTTCACTGCCTTAGCATTTTGTATTACTGCTCTTAAACGCGCATTACTATCTGGGTCTGCACCACCTTCTTTTACAGCCATGACAATATCTTTACCAATGCGTGTAAAAGCTTTGCTCATTGCAGACCAGCGCTTCATTTTTCGTGCTTTTCTAAATTCAAAAGCTCTTCCCATATATCTTGTTTTTGGGTCCTAAAAAAGGAAATTTATAGTTGTAATTTTTTGTGCCTACAAAAGTAATAATGCTACTTGAAATAATAAAATTATTCGTCTTCTGGTTCTACAATAGTCTCTATTGCTTCTGCTAGTTTAAAATCTAAATCTGTAACACCATTAGCACTATGTGTTGATAAGGAAATGGTAAGGACGTTGTATACATTAGACCAATTTGGATGGTGATTTAATGCTTCGCACTCAAAAGCAATTCTACTCATGGCACTAAAACAGTCTTTAAAATTTTCAAATTCAAACTCGGCATGAATAGCATCCTCAAAATAATCCCAATCTGGAAATCTTAAAAGTCTTTTTTCTATATCCTGTTCTGAAAGTTTATTCATCGTTTTTTAATTTTAATTATGTATGATACTAAATTACTGATTTGAAAATAAAATATTCTATTATCTTTCTAATTCTGATAATATTTCTTGACTCACTGATTGTAAATGTTTGGGTAGCTTATTGTCTTTTGGTAATACAGCTAGATAGCGTTCATCGTTAGTTGTATAAACGTTTTTTAAAATGGCCTTTTTAGCCCCTAAAACACCAATAATTTCTTTGATAAAGTCATCATGATGCACTAAATCATTACTTCCAAGATGGAATACGCCAGTCTTGTTTCTATTGATAATATAATGAATTTGTTGCGACACTCTCGAATCTGTTGTGACATTCATAATTAAATTAGGAAATACGTCAATAGGAGTTTTTTCTTTTAAACTTTGAGTAATCTTAATTAATCGCGGCGATTGTGTGCCAAAAACCATGGGTAATCGTATGATAACCACTTTCTTTTTAGGAAGTCTCAATAGCATATTTTCAATTTTTATTTTGAAATGCCCGTAAATGCTATTGCTTAGTGTTTTATCATTTTCATAGCTAGGGTATTTGCTGTAAGCATCAAAAACGTTTGCAGATGATAAGAAAATGAGTTTACAATCGGTTGATAAAATATATTCTGAAAGATGTTTGTGTACAATCACTTGCGCTGAGAAATTACCCCTAAGTGATGATATAATGATGGTTGGTTTTACAATATTTAGAATTTCAAATACATCATCTTCCTCTAAATGATATTGAAAAAAATGGTTGTTTTTACTAAAGCTAAAATTATCTCTATGATATGTCCCAAAGGTTCTAAAATAGGAGCATAGCTCTTTGTACATAGCACCCCCCAAAAAACCACTGGCTCCTAAAATTAATATTCTATGTTTATTTTCTTTTTCTATCATAATTCAATGTAAAAATCTACTAGAAAATAGATAGTTGTGTTTTGGTAGTAAATTGTTCTAACGCTTGCATACCAAGTTTAGAGTTGCCATTAATATTGAGTCCGGGTGACCATGTGGCGATAATAAAATCATGCGGAAGAAGTGCTACAATACCACCACCAACACCACTTTTACCAGGTAAACCCACTTCAAAGGCAAATTCTCCAGCTTCATCATAAAAACCGCATGTTAACATGAGTGCATTAATGCGCTTTACTTGACTTTCTGTAAGATGTAAAATATTTTGCAAGCATTTTCCCTTATTTGCAAATAAATAAAATGCAGTTGATAGTTGACTGCATGTCATTTCAATGGAACATTGATGGAAATAAAAATCTAAAACATCTTCAACATCATTTTCTAAATTACCAAAAGATTTTAAAAGGTTAGCAGCTGCATAATTTTTGAATCCTGTAATTTTTTCTGAATGAACAACTGATTTATTAAAATGTATAGAATTATCATTAGTAATTCCTTTTACAAAATTTAAAAAATCTTCTTTCGGATTTTTTAATCGTGATACTAATATATCTGCAATCACAATAGCTCCAGCATTGATAAAAGGGTTTCTGGGAATCCCATTTTCAATTTCTAACAGAGCTAACTGATTAAACGGGTGGCCAGAAGGTTCTACTCCTACACGTTTTAATATATTATTTCCTATGATAGAAGTTGCTTTCGTGAGTGTTAATACTTTTGAAATACTCTGAATAGAAAAAGGCTTATTAAAATCGCCGATGGCATATTCATAACCATCTAAGGTTCTTAAATGGATGCCAAAATTTTGTTTATCAACTATTGCCAATTCTGGAATGTATGAGGCTACAGTACCTTTGTCTTTGGTATTAGCAACAGAGGCATAAATTTCTTTCAGAATTGGTTGAAAATTTCGCATGTTACTGTTTGTAAAATGGCAATTTCACAACGGTCGCGGGAATAGTATTTTTACGGATTTGTATATTGATTTTGCTATTTACATCCGAAAAAACAGTTGACACATATCCCAAACCAATACCTTTACCTAAACTTGGTGACATGGTGCCAGAAGTGACTTCTCCAATTTTGTTTCCGTTACCATCAACAATATCATAGCCATGTCTTGGAATACCGCGCTCATCTAATTCAAATGCTATAAGTTTGCGAGTAACACCGCCTTCTTTTTGAGATCTTAAAGCTTCTGAATTTGTAAAGTCTTTAGTAAATTTTGTTATCCACCCTAAACCCGCTTCAATCGGTGAAGTTGTGTCATCTATATCATTTCCATATAAACAATAGCCCATTTCTAAGCGCAAAGTATCTCGAGCTGCCAAACCAATAGGTTTGATCCCAAAGTCAGCTCCAGCTTCAAAAACTTTATCCCAAATTTGCTTGACTTCAGTGTTTTTACAATAAATTTCAAAACCACCGCTACCAGTATATCCTGTAGCAGAAATAATGACGTGTTCTATCCCTGCAAAATCACCCACTACAAAATTGTAGAATTTAATTTCGGCTAAATTATGACTGGTTAAAGACTGCATCGCTTCAATAGCTTTTGGACCTTGAATAGCAAGTAGAGAGTAATCATCACTTAAATTACGCATAACAGCTCCAAAACTGTTTTTAGATTGAATCCAGTTCCAGTCTTTATCAATGTTACTAGCATTTACCACTAAAAGGTAGGTTTCTTCTTTTATTTTGTAAATAATTAAATCGTCTACAATACCACCATCATCATTTGGGATACAGCTGTATTGCGCTTTTCCAATGGTTAACTTTGAGGCATCATTACTTGATACGTTCTGAATTAAATTTAACGCATGTTCGCCTTCAATTAAAAATTCTCCCATGTGAGAGACATCAAATACACCAACAGCTTGTCGTACAGTTTCATGTTCTGCCGTTACGCCTTCATATTGAACAGGCATATTAAATCCGGCAAAAGGAACCATTTTAGCTCCAAGAGCAACATGGGTTTCTGTTAAGGCTGTATTTCTCATAAAAACGGTTTTTAGTTCTGTAAATGCTTGAAAATTTAAAGCGCAAATGTATTGAAAATTTATAGATTTACTTTGGAGTGACAAAAAGATTAAACCTTACTTTCGTTAAAGTATTCTTAATTATTTGTCATAATTTTTAGGCATTCCATCTTTTCCATTTTTTATTATTATTTTTCAAAAAAAAATAAAATAGATTTATGAAAGCAATCTTCCAATTCCTTTGCCTTTTTTTAGTGACGTTTTCAGTACTTGCCCAAGACGGTGCACCTCAAGATTATTTATCATCTGAATTTCATAAGAATAGACGAGAAGCACTGCGTTCTAACATGCCAAAAAACACAGTTGCCGTATTTTTTGCGAATCCTGTTAGAAATAGGGCTAATGATGTTGAGTATGTGTATCATCAAGATCCAAACTTTTATTATTTAACAGGTTATAAAGAGCCTCATGCGGTATTGGTTATTTTTTCAGACAATCAAACAAATAAAAAAGGCGAATCGTATAATGAGTTGTTCTATGTGCAAAAACGAAATGCATTAGCAGAACAATGGACAGGGAAACGTTTAGGCATTGAAGGGGCTCAATCAAAATTGGGTTTTCAAAATGCTTTTAATGGAGAAGATTTTATAAATAACGGTATTAATTTTACCAAATTTGATGCCGTAATGTTTGAGGAATTTAAAGATGATTATAGAGATTCAAAACGAGACAAAACTGATTTATATAATTTAATTCAAACCTTTAAATCGCAGATTGATTATACAGAAACTACCGTTGTTACTAGCGATGATATGGATATTGAGTTAAATCAGAACACTAATTCGATTAAAGAAAAAAAAGTAACTAAAGACCATAAAACCCTAGCAAAATTAATGGCTGGCTTACGTGAAGTTAAAACGGACGATGAAATGGTGTTGTTAAAAAAAGCAGTGCGCATTTCGGCTATGGGACAACGCGAAATTATGAAAGCCATGCACGTTGGTATGTCAGAAGCAGAAATTCAAGGCGTTCATGAATATGTTTATAAAAAATATGGCAGCGAGTATGAAGGTTATCCAAGTATTGTAGGTGCTGGAAATAATGGTTGTGTATTGCACTATATTGAAAACACGCGGATGAAAGTAGATAACGATTTAGTATTGATGGACTTAGGAGCAGAATATCATGGTTATACAGCCGATGTAACCAGAACGATTCCGGCCAATGGAACATTTAACCCAGAACAAAAATTAATTTATGATTTAGTTTATGACGCACAAGAAGCAGGTATTGCTGTTACTGTTGTTGGGAATAATTTGCGTTCGCCAGATACGGCTGCCAGAAAAGTGGTTAATAAAGGATTGATTGCTTTAGGCATTGCAAAAGATGAAAAGGAAGCAAGACGCTATTTTCCCCACGGAACTTCACATCACATTGGTTTAGATGTACACGATACGAATTTAAGAGGTCCTTTTCAACCTAATATGGTGATTACAGTAGAACCGGGCATTTATATCCCTGACGGAAGTCCGTGTAATAAAAAATGGTGGGGCATTGCTGTTAGAATTGAAGATGATATTTTAATCACTGAAAATGGCCCTATTAATTTGTCTGATGAAGCGCCACGTAAATCGAATGAGATTGAAGCCTTGATGAAAGAAACAAGTCCTTTCGGAAGTTTTGAATTACCAAATTTAGATTGATAACCGTTAGTTATGCCGTTTTAGTTAATTAGATATTTTATTATAGTCTAAACCTAATGCGTCACAATAGTCTTTATTTGGGTAGCAATTTTCAAAATTCATAGGTCCTCGCGTATTATCCATTTTCTTGTAAGGTTAAAATGTCCAGTGAATATTATTTTTATCCAATAGTTGTCTAAAACCTTTAATCCAAGTATTATCATTTTCAACGCTTTTACCCATTAATATCGGTACATTATATTTATTTCTAAAGTCAATAAATTGTTGAATTTCAGCTTGTACTGGAGACATCCAATATAAGCGCATTAATCTTTTATGTCAACTTGTTTGACCGTTCCATATTTTTCCGCAATATTTTTAATTTCAGAAGCTTTTCCAATGAGAACAAATTGAAGATTATCTTTTGGAAAATAACTCTCTATTATTTTCTTTGATTTTTCAATTGTTAATTCATCAACATTTTTTTCGAAATCATTGATAACTGTTTTATCTAAATCATACCAAAACATTTCTATTAAAAGATCTGATAATTGACTAATTGTTTCATAATTTGGTGGAAATTGTCCTTTAACATAATTCTTTGCGGATTCTAAAGATTTTTCATCAATGCCTTTATTATGTAATCGGTTTGTAACTTCCAAAGCTAAATCTATAGCTTGTTCTGTAGTTTCTTTGGCTGTAAAAGTGCTGACATAAAAAGTTCCTCCATTTTTAAAATATCTAAACCTACTTCTGGCACCATAAGTTAAACCAGAGTTTGTTCGAAGTTCTTCATTCAACATGGAAGTAAATCTACCTCCAAATAAGGTGTTAACCACTTGAATAGCTACGATGTCTTTATTCTTTCTTGTAACCCCTAGAGCTCCAATATAAAATGTGGTTTCATTAGCATCGTCTTTATTAACTAATAACACTTGTCCGTCTGTAGGCTTTATAATGGGCTCCGATGTTAGCTTATTTAAGATTGAAGTGTCTTTCTTCCAATCGGAAAATAATGAAGTAACCATTTTCTTCATTTCATTAGAATTGAAATCACCTACAATACTTATAGCCGTATTGTTTGGCGTATAATTGGTTTTGTAGAAGTTCTTAATATCATTGATTGTAATGCTTTCTACCGATTCCTTTGTTCCGCTCAGCGAATTACCATAAACATGATCACCAAATAAAAGTTTATCAAAATAATCTCCTATAACTGATTTAGGACTTTCTTTATTTGTTTCTAGTTCTACTAGTGCACGACTTTTCTCTTTGTCAAATTCACTTTCATCAAAAACAGGATGTCTAAGCAGTTCTTTGATAATTGTCATAACACTATTTCTGTCCTTTGTTGCAAATTTAGAAGATAACGTTGCATATTCTTTAGATGCAGAAACGCTTACTCCTGCACCAATAAAATCTAAAGTTTCATCAATTTCGTTTTTAGTAAAATTTTTAGTGCCATGTTTCAATGACATTGCAGTGAGTCGCGCTAATCCAGCTTTGATATCATCATAAATAGCTCCAGCTGGAAAAATAGCAGAAACACTAATTAGAGGAACATCGTGTTGTTCCATTAAATAAATGGTTAAATCATTATCTAATTTGAATTTGGTGAATTCTGGTAGTTTATAGCCTTGAGCGTTCATACCAGAATATGATAAAACTGTAAAGCAGAGGAGTACAACTAATTTTTTTATTTCTTTCATAATATTATTCTTCTACGTTTGTTTTTAAAACACCTACAGTTCTATTGCTTTTTTTGAAATATTTATTTGTAATATTTTTAACATCTTCTACCGTAACCTTGTTGAAGTTTTCTGGAGCTTGAAACATTTTTTTATAATCTCCAAAGAACAGCTCATAGGTACCAATATTATTTGATTTTCCATTAATGGTTTCTATTTGATTATAAAATTCTATCAATTTTTGATTTTTGATTTTTTGCAGTTCCTTTTCGGAAATTCCTTGAGTTTTAATTTTTTCTAACTCGTCATATATGGCCTTTTCTAGGTCGTTTTCATTCACATCTTTATTAGCAGACGAATAGAAGTAGAAAAGATTCGGATTAAACGTTTCCCCATAAGACGTAAATACTGTTGTGGCTAATTGCTTTTCATCAACCAATGAAGCGTATAATCTAGAGGATTTTCCACTTGATAGGATAGAGCTTAAAATACTTAAAGCATAATAATCTTCGTTTTGTGCTTCAGGGACATGATAACCTATAACTAAATATGGGTTGGCTACATCTTTCTGAACAGTAATTCTTCGTTCACCCCTTTGCTCTGGCTCTTTAATATGAACTTCTGGAGGCGCTGTTTGTGAAGGAATAAGTTCTAAATATTTTATCGCCAATTCTTTTACTTTGTCTAATTTTATGGCTCCTGAAACGACAACGACACAATTGTTGGGAGCATAGTAGGTTTTAAAATAACGTTCTAAATCTTCTTGAGTCCAGTTTTTCATGTCATCTTCAAAGCCTATTACCGGCCAATGATATGGATGCTCTATAAAAGCGGTAGCCTGTACAGATTGAATAATATTTCTCCAAGGGGAGTTCTCTAAACCAGTTCTCCGTTCACTTAAAACAACGCCTCTTTCACTTTCAACCATTTCAGGGTCAATACTTAAACTGGAAATTCTATCGGCTTCAAGATCAAACATAACTTCTGTAGACGATACAGGAAACCAGTTTGTATAAACGGTAAGGTCCTGTGTGGTATAAGCGTTGTTAGCACCTCCATTAAATTCCATAACTTGATCAAACATTTTAGGTCCATATTTTTTCGCTCCATTAAACATCATATGCTCAAAAAAGTGGGACAAACCAGTTATTCCTTGATATTCATTTCTACTGCCAACTTTGTAAAATAAATACATATTTGCATTTGGAATAGAAAAATCTTCCACCACTAAAAATTTCATTCCATTTTTTAGAGTAAAGGTTTTCACATCTTCCGAAGTCATTTGCCCATAGGATAGAGCATTTAAAAAAAGTAAAAGAAGAATCAATAATTTTTTCATACTTATTTTATTAGTTATTGCTTTAATTTAATATTGATGAATACTAATTTAAGCTAAATCCATTTAATTGGATATATCAATAGACTATGATTTAATGTTTTGTATTATTAAGCAAGATTAACACCGAATAAATATCCTACAAGGGCTGTTAATCCCATAGCAACAGTACCCCAAAATGTAATTCTAATAACAGCTTTAGTAATACTTGAACCACCGGTTTTAGCAGCTAAAGACCCTAATATGACAAGGAAAATAATGGCAAATCCGTAAAGAAAATACTCCATATTCTTAACAGGGAAAAAAATAACTACTAATAAAGGAAAAACTCCACCAAATGTGAATGCCAAGCCTGAGGCAAGTGCTGCTTGTATTGGTTTTGCCTGGCTGATCTCATTAATTCCAAGTTCGTCTCTTATATGGGCAGCTAATGCATCATTTTCGGTCAATTCTTTCGCTACTGTTAGTGCTGTTTCCTTTTTTAAGCCTCTTTTTTCGTAAATTTCAGCGAGTCGTTGTAATTCCAATTCGGGCATTTCTTCTAATTCTATTTTTTCTCGATCAATATCAGCTTTTTCAACATCTGTTTGAGAACTTACAGATACATATTCTCCTGCCGCCATAGACAATGCTCCGGCAACTAAACCAGCTAGCGTCGCCAAAATTATAGGATCTTTTATGTCACTTGCTGCAGCAACACCAATTGCAATACTGGCTGTTGACAAAATACCATCGTTAGCTCCAAGAACTGCAGCTCTTAACCAATTACTTCTGTGGATATAATGATTGTCTAAATAATCATCTAAAACGTCTGTCATTGTAAATCTTTAAAGTTTATAGAAAGATAAGAATTTGAATTCTATTTTTTTTGAATTTGAAACAAAACTAAGTCTTTAATGTGTTTTTATTTTCTTGAAGATATTAATGCGTATAATGACACCAAAGCCCAAACGCCTTCCAAAATAATAAAAGGCCAATAGTTAAGTAGAATAGAGGCAATGCATGCCATCACAGCCCCCGTAAAGTTTAAAATTATAAATATTAGGCTTTTATTGGCTGCTATTCCTGTTATGTTTAAAATATAAGCGAGTAATATTTGGAATACGCCAAAAAATCCTATCCAGTCTATAACATTCATCGAATTATATTTTTGATTTTAAAAAGTTAATAGCATGTGGTGGTTTGGGTTAGAATGCGTCGCTGTAATTTGAAAATCATGATGCCCTACTATTTTAAATCCGAATTTTTTATAAAAATTGATAGCTTTATAGTTTTCTGTCCAAACGTATAACCACATAGCTACTTGTTGGTATTTAACAGATTCATCAAGGTTAAAATTAAAAAGTTCTAATCCTAATTTTAAAGAATGAAAGGCTTCAAGTACGTATAAACGCTCTAATTTAGTGATATTTTTAATGGGAATATTCGGATGTTGACAATTAAAAATAATTTTAGAATATCCAACCGCATTGTTATCAAAGTAAATAATATAAAAAATATTATTAGACTCTTTTAACTCTTCTTCAAACTCTTTGATTGTAAAATTCTTGTTTATATAATTCTGAATAGTTTCTTTAGAAGCACTTCTTCCATGTGATTCAATGAAAGACGATTTACCTATTTGAGCTAGTATTTCGATATCTTTTAAAGTTGCCCTGACTATATTGGTCATAAATTGAAAACAGGAAGCTTATCCCTTTCTAAATTTTTAAAATTACACATCTTAATTAAAAATATAATTTCATTAATTTAAGTTAAAAGAAATGATTTAAGTTCATTGTAAGTACTAATTTTAAACGATGCTTTGTCTTTACCCATAACAGATTGTATTTGTTCAGGAAGCACCTGTTTTTCTTTAATTACTTCTTCAACAACATCTAAAAATTTGGTAGGATGTGCTGTTTCTAAAAAAATACAATAGGCATCTGGATGTTCTTCTAAATAGTCTTTACAACCTAAATAACCAACGGCTCCATGCGGATCGGCCACGTAATTGTAAAGATTATATATTTCTAACATAGCGTCTCTAGTTTCATCGTCTGAATAACTATAAGAAGACAGATTTTCTCTCAACTCATTAAAATTGTTTTCGTAAATTTCTTGAATACGAATAAAATTACTTGGTGCACCAACATCCATAGCATTACTAATGGTTTGTACCGATGGCTTGGGCTCGTAAAGTCTTGAAATTAAAAAACGTGTTACGACATTATTAGTATTATTTGAGGCTATAAAATGGTGGACAGGCAAGCCCAATTGTTGTGCCATCATCCCCGCACAAATATTACCAAAATTTCCACTTGGTACCGAAAAGACTATGTTTTTATGTTGTTTATGTAATTGCTTGTAAGCAAACATAAAATAGAATAATTGTGGTAACCATCGCGCTACGTTAATAGAATTGGCGGAGGTTAACTGCATTTTTCTGGTTAATTCTTCATCTAAAAACGCCGTTTTTACCATGGCCTGGCAATCATCAAAAGTGCCATTAACTTCAAGGGCTTTTATATTTTGACCTAAGGTGGTTAATTGTTTTTCTTGAATATCACTTACTTTTCCGCTAGGGTAAAGTATCACTACATTCACGCCTTTTACACCCAAAAACCCATTAGCTACTGCGCCACCAGTATCTCCAGAAGTGGCTACTAAAACCGTTACTTCTTGGTCGTTATTTTTATTGAAATACCCTAGACAACGTGCCATAAAGCGTGCGCCAACATCTTTAAACGCCATGGTTGGACCGTGAAATAACTCTAATATTGAAATATGATCATTCAATTTAACAATAGGAAATTCAAAAGACAAGGTTTCTTCTACAATCGTTTTTAAAACATCTTCGGGGATTTCAGGAACAACAAATTGTTTTATGGTTTGGAAAGCAATCTCTGAATATGATAAATCATCAATAGCTTCAAAAAATGTTTTTGGTAAAGGTGTTATGCTTTCAGGAAAATATAATCCCTTGTCTGGTGCCAACCCTTTTATAACCGCATCTTTAAACGATGTGTTCGGTGCTTGTTTATTTAGAGAGTAATAATTCATTATTTAATGTTAATTTAAAAAGGTTATCCAGTCGTTTCTCTTCGTAATGACAAATAATTATAATAATATTTTGATGCCCTGTTTATTTATTTTGGAAACATGTATATCGAAATCTATATCTATTTTTGAGTAAATTTTATTCATGGCATTTTTCACATTTATAGCAGTTTCTATACCTTGACTTAAAGAGAATATTGAAGGGCCGGAACCCGAAATGCCAACTCCTAAAGCACCCGCTTGTAATGCCGCATGTTTAACATCATTAAAATAAGGAATTAATTGACTTCTGTAAGGTTCTACAATAACATCAAGAAGTGAACTTTCAATTAAACTATAGTCGCTCGTATGTAATGCGTGTATTAAACTCCCAAAATTTGCCCACTGTGTAATCGCATCACTTAAAGGCACATTTTCAGGTAAAATAGCTCTGGCCTCAGAGGTTTTAATTTCAATTTTCGGATGAATGATGGTAGCATATAAATCATCCGGACTTGGAATTTCTAGTATTTGTAAAGGTGAAATAGATTTCACCAAAGTAAATCCTCCAAAAATAGCAGGAGCAAGGTTATCGGCATGTTCACATTTACTTGCTAGGGCTTCACCTTTAATAGCAAATGCTGTTAATTCTGTTTTATTAAAAGGTCTTCCAAGAAGTTCGTTCATGCCAAAAACACTTCCAACAGCACTTGCGGCACTGCTGCCAATTCCACTTCCTGGTTTTATCTTTTTATAGATTTCAATTTCAAAACCGCAATCTGGTTTAGCGGCTTCATACATGGCTAAAGCTGAAACACCTGCCACATTTAATGCGGGTTCAAATGGCAAATTGAAGCCTTCAATTTTGGTGATGTAAATACCTAGTTTATTGATTTTTCTAATAATCATTTCGTCACCAACACTATCTAAGCAAAAGCCCAAGACATCAAAACCACAGGACACATTAGCAACGGTAGCGGGTGAAAATAGTTTTATTTCATTCATATTTTATAGAAAAAAGACAATAGAGAAAAGATAATAGACGGTTTTTATTGTCTTGGTGCTCTTTTCTATATTCTCAATTCTTTAATTTAATTATTCCCAATTCTAATAATATCTGCAAATAGGCCAGAAGCTGTTACGTCTGCACCGGCACCAGCACCTTTAATAATCATTGGCTGTTCTTTATAGCGTTGTGTATAAAACATCACGATGTTATCTTTTCCTTCTAAATTGTAAAACGGATGGTTGCTTGGAATTTCTTCCAATCCAACACTCGCTTTTCCATTATTATATTGGGCTACATATTTTAACTGACACCCTTTCGCTTTAGCCGAAGCATATAAACTTTGGTAATGCGCTTCATCTGAAATTAGGGTTTTATAAAAGTTATCAACCGTATCACTTGTCATTCCAGAATCTGATAAGAATGGCGTATTTTCAATATCTTCTAAATTCATTTCAACCCCGCTCTCTCTGGCAAGAATTAATATTTTTCTCGCAACATCAACGCCACTTAAATCAATTCTTGGGTCGGGTTCCGTGTAGCCTTCGACAGCCGCTTGTTTAACAACATCGTAAAACTTAGTAGTATCATTAAAATTATTAAAAACAAAGTTTAAACTACCCGATAAAACAGCATGAATTGAGGTTACTTTATCGCCAGAAGCAATTAAATTATTAAGCGTATCTATTATTGGTAATCCTGCACCAACATTGGTTTCAAACAAGTAAGACGCATTATATTTTAAGGATAATTCTTTTAATAATTTGTAATTTTCATAGTTGCTAGAACAGGCTATTTTGTTACACGCAACGACACCAATACTTTGCTTTAGATACCTTGGATATAAATTAGCTACATCGCTATTCGCAGTTACATCGACAAAAATACTATTACGCAAGTTCATAGCTTTTGTTTTTTCAAAAAACCCTTCTAAACTAGCTGATTCTCCCTGCTCTAATAGATCTTTCCAATTTTTTAAATCGATGCCTTCATTATCAAAAAGCATTTTTTTAGAATTTGATAATCCCGCAATACGTAAATTAATTTTTAAGTTATCTTTCAAGTATTTACGTTGTTGCTTAATCTGTTCAATTAACTTTTCTCCAACATTACCGACACCTGTAATATATACATTAAGCTGTTTTGTTTTAGTTTCAAAAAACTGTTCATGTAATGTATTTAATGCCTTTTTTACATCATTTTCAGCAATCACGGCAGAAATATTTTTTTCTGAGGCCCCTTGAGCAATCGCTCTAATATTGATGTTATTTTTTCCTAAAGTGCTAAACATTTTACCGCTTATTCCTTGGTGGTTTTTCATGTTATCTCCCACCAAAGCAATAATAGAAAGATCTTTTTCTATAATTATGGGATCGATTTTATTTAACGCAATTTCATTTTCAAAAGTAAAGTCAATGGCCGCTTTCGCAACATCAGCTTCTTTTTCATCAATACCCAAGCAAATAGAATGTTCTGAAGATGCTTGGGTAATCATAATGATATTAATTTTTTCCTGAGATAAAATTTCAAACAAACGTTTAGAAAATCCAGGAATACCAACCATGCCACTTCCTTGCAACGTTAGTAAGGCAATATTTGAAATATTACTAATGCCTTTAACAGCCTTCATTGAACCAGTTTCATCATTAGAAATAATAGTCCCAACTGCGTTTGGTTCTAGGGTGTTTTTTATATGAATAGGAATATTAAGATCTAAAACTGGTTGCACGGTTGGTGGATATAATACTTTGGCCCCAAAATGTGATAATTCCATCGCCTCCTGATACGAAATTTTTTCAATAGGGTAGGCCTGTTTTACTAATTTCGGATTGGTAGTAAACATACCACTAACATCGGTCCATATCTCCAGTTGTTCAACTTTTAAAGCAGCAGCAACAATGGCGGCTGTAAAATCTGATCCACCACGACCTAATGTTGTTTGTTCACCGACAACTGACTTAGATACAAAACCTGGAAGAATGGTGATTTGTTCCGATGCAGTTTTAAAATACTCTTGAATATTTGAATTTGTGACTGCGTAATGGACTTCCGCTTTCGTGAAATTTGAGTTTGTAATCATTAACTCCTGTGAATTTTTACAATCTGAAGATAAACCTCGATTTTTCATGGTTTCTGCAATAATGTAAGATGACAATAACTCACCGAAGCTTACTAATTTATCTGAGGTTTTTGGTGATAGTTCATTAATTAAGTATATACCATCTAATAAACTTTTAAGTTCATTTAATTTTGAATCGACATAATCCATAATAGCTGAACTTTTATTAGGATTTAATTCATGTATAATATTAAAATGAATATTCGTAATACCATTGAACGAGTCTGAATACCCATCATCCTTATTTTTTGCTTGATTACCTGCTAAAAGTAATTTATCGGTTATACCTCCAACTGCAGAAACTACGCACACTACAGAGTCTTTTTTAGAATAATTTTCTAAAATATTAATGACATTATTTATGTTTTTTGAAGACCCTACTGAAGTTCCTCCAAATTTTAAAACTTTCATGTTATAATGAATTGAGATTTGAAAAAATATTTTTGAAATTGTAACTATTGAAATTACAACTATGACCGGAAGAATATTTAATTAGCAACCCCAAAGGGTTGTAATAATTGTAGTTGTACCAAAAATAGATGTGTTTCTTTTTAAAAAAAAAGAAATTAAACTAGTCGTATTTTGGTTTAAAAGATTCATTATAGCTGCAATAATACAGGTCAAATGTATTACTTTTAAGTTTATAAAAAAACAAAACCTTTTTTTTTACAGTATTCTTATATTGTACCATTTTTCTTTTAAAAAAAATGGCAAAAGTAATTAAGAATTGAAAAATCAATAATTTATTTAAATGAAGATATTTTCTAAAGAACAAATTTATAAAGGCGATAAAATAACCGCTGAACGCCAAAATATTAGTTCAACCGATTTAATGGAGCGTGCAGGAGTTCAAATTTTTAATTGGATTAATATTAGAATGCAAGGTGCTCAAGTACCTATCCATATTTTTTGTGGTATCGGGAACAATGGTGGTGACGGTATGGTATTAGCCAGACATTTATGTTTAGAAGGTTACAACGCAAAAACATATATTGTTAATTATAGTGATAAACGTTCAAAAGATTTTTTGATTAATTATGACAGAGTTAAAAATGTTACGAAAAATTGGCCAGACCTTTTAACCAGTGATGCATTTTTACCAGAAATCAAACCAGACGATATTATTGTTGATGCTATTTTCGGAATAGGACTCAACAGACCTGTTATAGATTGGGTTAAAACACTCTTTAAGCATTTAAGAAATTCAAAAGCATTTACGATATCAATTGACATTCCTTCAGGGTTACAAACCAATTCTTCTCCAAAAGACGAAAATGATGTCGTTTGGGCATCCTACACCCTAAGTTTTACCTCTCCAAAATTAGTGTTTTTTCTTCCTGATACTGCTAAATATACAACGAATTGGGAAGTTTTAGATATTGGCTTAGATTCTGAGTTTTTATCGGCAACAAATACAGATATTCATTTAATTGGAAAATACGAAGCAATACCTATTTACAAACCAAGAGAAAAATTTTCACATAAGGGACAATTTGGGCATTCGCTTATCATCGGAGGAAGTTATGGTAAAATAGGAGCCGTAACGTTAGCTAGTAAAGGAGCGTTATCAGCAGGCGCTGGATTGGTGTCTGCATTTATTCCTAAGTGTGGTTATCAGGTCATGCAAACATCGTTTCCCGAGGCGATGGTTATCACAGATACGAATGAAAATAACATTACTAATATAAAATTTGATATAAAACCAACCGTTATTGCATTTGGCATGGGCGTTGGTACCGCTGATAAAACAATCGATGCTTTTGAAATCTTTTTAAAAAGTAACAAAACACCCTTAGTGATTGATGCTGATGGTATTAATATTCTTTCTAAAAAACCAGTTTTATTAGATTTATTACTACCGAATACCATTTTAACACCGCACCCGAAAGAATTAGAACGTTTAATCGGACTATGGAAAGACGATTTTGATAAACTTGAAAAAGTTAAAGTTTTTTCAAATAAATATAAGGTTGTATTAATTATTAAAGGTGCTAATACCATCACTGTATATGAAGACAAGTTCTATATAAATACGTCTGGCAATCCTGGGCTTTCTACTGCTGGAAGTGGCGATGTGTTAACGGGTATTGTAACCGGATTAGTTTCACAAGGATATGATATTTTATCTGCGGCTATTTTTGGTGTATATCTTCACGGTAAATCGGCCGATATTGCTGTTGAAGATTATGGCTATCAGAGTTTAATTGCAAGTCATGTTATAGACTATTTAGGACCTGCTTATATAGATTTATTTAAACAACAGGAGCCAATAGAAACTCAAAAAAAACCCAAATGAATAGTTATAAAAAAAGCTGCATTAAGCAGCTTTTTTTATAAAATTAAAATAGAACTTATATATCTAAACTATCAAAAAGCTCTTTTAGTTGAGCGCTTGAGGGTCTTGGAGCATCTGGCGTTACAATATTTCCATCAGGGTCTATTAATAAAAATCTAGGAATACCATTAATTTTATAATCCAATACAAATTGTGATTGCCAACCGTTTGGAGCAAATAGCTGCAAACCACCTAATTCTTTATCGGCTACCATAGCTTTCCAATCTTCTTTTGCTTTATCCCAAGAACCACCATGTGATCTATCATCATCAATAGAAATACTTACAAATTCAATGTTTTTTCCGTGGTATTCTTCTTCAACTTTTTTAAGAGATGGAATTTCTTTTTTACATGGTCCACACCAAGTTGCCCAAACATCAACATACACATATTTACCTGATAAATCTTTAAGAGACACATCTCCTCCTGCGTAATTTTCATAATTATCAAAACCTGGGGATGGTGTCCCTTTTGCTAATTGGGTTTTAAGTTCTATCGAGTTTTTAAAATAATTTTTATACATATTCAGCATCGGCTCTAAATTCTTTTTTGCACTTGCTGTAATTAATGTATCTATAGTTTCATCTTTAGTGTAAAAGGCATAGAGATCGTTTTTTACAGATTCTAACTCACTTTCTAAACTAGCTAAATCTAGGTTACTAAATTTTTCTTCATTTAATAACTTTTCTTCTATTAAGCCCTTCTGAACTAAATAGTTACTATGTTCTGAACCAACACCCGTATATGAAATACTTTCATCAAACATCTTTGTGTCTAATGTCATATTTAAGTCAAAGCCATTTTTCAAAAATAAATTGGTGGATTCGTTTCCGTCAAATAAATTATAAATTGCTGCTTCTACCTTTAAAGTATCTTTAAAAGTTCCATCTTCATTTACTTTTATGGTTTTAGAATATGTTCTACTTCTAACCACCAACGAATCACTGCTTTTATCTATAATTTTCCCTGACAATGTTACATAATCTTTTGGTTCTTGTTTACAAGAAAAAATTGCTAAAGCAGTAAGTAAAAAAATAGTTTTTTTCATTTTTTTTGATTTTAAGATGTAAAAATATAATTTTTTTGATTTTAATCTAATCAATTGACTAATTATTGTCTTGATTATAAATTGTTTTTTTAATTTAAATATTCTGAACTAAATTTTTATAATCAACAATTTTAGAAATAATATTTAATTTAAAAAGCTTTTTTTGAATAGTTTCAATCGTTTTTTTATCAATATTTTTTTGAGACCATTCTGTAAGTGACAACCATTCTTGAACATCTTCAAGTTTCTGATTATAACGATTTGCAATTGTTTTATAAATACTTGGAATGTCTTTAAACTCTAAAGTTGTACTGTTTATAATATTTAAAATAGTTTTGACGTCATTTTGGTTAGTTTTTAAAAACTCTTCTCTTACGGCAACAACAAAGCAAGGCCATGGTGTAGGACAGTAACCAATACATCTGAATATTTTATTATCTACTAAAGGTTTTGTTGTGAATTTTTCCCATAAAAAATAATCTGCAGCGCCATTCGTTAAACCTTCAACTGCACCATCTAGATTTTTAATGACCTCAAAATCTAAATCATTTTCTAAATCCCAATCATTATTTTCGGCATTAATATATGCCATTAAATGAGAACCCGACCCATAACGGCTAATAGCCGCTTTTTTTCCTTTGATATCACTAACGGATTGGAAGTTTGAATTTTGTGCTACGTGAATTCCCCAAATTAAAGGACTTTGTACAAAAACTTGAACTATTTTACTCTCATTACCGTCAATAATATCTTTTATAATTCCTTCGGTTAAAATAACAGCTAAATCAATCTCTTTATTTCGAAGAGCTTTACTCATATCTCCTGTTCCACCAGGATAATCCTTCCATCGTAAGTTAATGTTCTCGTTTTTATATTCTCTATTTTTTAGTGTTAAATACCATGCAAGATTAAAATGCTCAGGCACACCTCCAATATTAATTCTCTTCATTAAAATAATATTTCTAAATTTTTTCTAGGGTATATTTAATAAGGTTTGCAACAGCTAATCCTGGGTCTTTGCTAAAAGTTCCGTTTGCTCTATTGGCAATAATCGCATTTAAAGACAATGCTTTGTGACCTAATAATTTAGAAAGACCATAAATTACCGATGTTTCCATTTCCAGATTTGTAATTCGTAAATTTTTATATTTAAATGAATCTATTTTATGATTTAATTCTGGATCTTCGATTGGTAAACGTAGTACACGACCTTGTGGACCATAAAACCCTCCTGCCGTCGCTGTTATTCCTTTAAATACATGCTTACTTTCAAACTTTCTCTCTAAAGTCAAATTGTTATCTATAATGAGAGGTCTACCTTTATCCATATTCCATTTAGTGTGCTTAATAAAAGCACTTTCAATATCTGGATTTGTAACAGGATTTATTTGATAGGCATGTAGCATTGCATTTAAATCTAAGCCATGTGAACTCATAACAAAAGAATCAACTGGTATATCATCCTGTAAAGAGCCTGATGTCCCCACTCTTATAATATTAAGACTGGTTAGTCTTTCTTTGATTTGTCTTGTTTCTAAATCAATGTTTACAAGCGCATCTAGTTCATTTAAAACGATATCTATGTTATCAGGACCAATTCCAGTAGAAATTACCGAAACTCTATTTCCATTAACAATACCTGTTTGGGTTTTAAATTCTCTTTTTTGAATTTCAAATTCTATGGAGTCAAAATGTTTCGTGATTTTTTCAACGCGATTTTGATCACCAACAAAAATGATGGTTTCTGCAACGTTTTCGGGCTTTAAATTTAAATGATAAACGCTACCATCCGGATTTAAAATAAGTTCAGATTCTTTTATGGGCATTTTATATGGTTTTAATAAGTTTATTTTCTTGTTTACTGAACTGGAAATCTATTTTTTTTATGCCTCCAAATTGAATGCTATCATGTATCTCATTTGCGAAATTATGCTGACCTAATAAAGCCTCATGACCTTTTCGGTTCAAGAATATTCCGTCTTGATTTTCAGAGATAAATTGATTGAGGTTCTTAATAATTCTTTCAAATTGAAGATCGCCATATCCATAATATCCTTGATAGTTTAATGCATAACCCATAAGTTGGTTTTTAGACTTTAAATCGTTGTTCTTAATTATTTCTAGCAAATTTTTTTCCAGAATATTAAGTCCAGAAACAGAATCAGGAAAACGTTCTAAATGAGCTTTTAAACAATTGCTTAAATATTTGAAATTAGAACTTTTAACGATATATGGCTTTAACAAATTGTGATCTTTGCCACAGTAGATATTCCAAACCGATAAAGCAATTTCAATATCTTCCTCAGTCAGTCTTACTTTATTCTTATAATGCTTATTTAGTTGATCGGTTGTGAGTTCAGATAATCCTTTTAAGGTTTTAGATCCAGGAATTCTTCCGCTACTAACTAAATATAGAGGAAGTTCTATTTTCTTTTGATGTAAAAGATTTATAACGCCGAGCATGTTGATATGACAAAATAAATCATATTCAAACCAAAGAACAATTTCAGAATAATTATCTGAATGACTGAGCAATTCTAATTCTTCCTTAATTTCTTCTAAATTTAAATCAATCTCATAAAATGAACTAAAAAACGCTGCTCTAAGTTCGAAAAATTCATCTGAATCTATATTTGAAATTGTAGGCCCTTCACACAGCATTTCTTCCCATGTAAAAAAATCGCCACTAAAATCTAAATCTTTTAAAATGGCGGTTAAACTGCTACCGTTGGTAATATGAAGTGTTTTTTTTGACATAAATTAACCTCCAACACGTTTTACGTTAAACCCTTTGTTTTTTAGCATTTGCATTATCTTATCGCGGTAATCACCTTGAATGATTATTTTGTCGTCTTTGAAACTACCACCAACACTTAAGCTTGTTTTTATTTCTTTGGCTAATAATTTAAAATCCTCATTAGCCCCCGTATAACCTTCAATAATGGTAATAGGCTTCCCTTTACGTTTTTCATATTTACATAATAAAGGGTCTTCTTGCATCCAAATTCTAGAAGCGTCATTTGTATCTTCATTTGGACTTTCATGTACATGATCGGGAAACAGATTTTTTAACTGGTCTTGTAAATCCATTTAAAATTATTTTTTGATAAGTCCTAATTCAATTAATCGTTCTGTTAAAAATTCTCCAGCAGTAATATCATCAAATGCCTTAGGATTATTTTTATCAATACAGCCATCTAAAACGTTTAGTTTCATGTCACTAATAGGATGCATAAAAAAAGGAATAGAGTAGCGAGAGGTGCCCCAAAGTTCTTTTGGAGGGTTTATAACACGGTGAATTGTAGATTTTAATTTATTGTTGGTATGTCTTGAAAGCATGTCGCCAACATTAATCATAAGTTCATCTGGTTCTGCTATAGCGTCTATCCATTCACCTTTATGATTTTGTACTTGTAAACCACGACCTTGAGCGCCCATTAAAAGCGTAATTAAATTTATATCGCCGTGAGCTGCTGCACGTACTGCCTCTTTTGGTTCTTCGGTAATTGGTGGATAATGAATAGGCCTTAATATGGAGTTTCCATTATGAATATAATCATCAAAATAGGTTTCATCTAACTTTAAATGCAATGCCAAAGCCCGTAAGACGTATTTCGCTGTTTTTTCAAGCATTTTGTATGCTTCCTTTCCAACTTCATTAAACTGCGGTAATTCTTCAACTTCAACATTTTTTGGATATTCAGCTTCTAGAGTTGGGTTGTTATCAACGTATTGTCCGAAATGCCAAAACTCTTTTAAATCGCCTTCTTTTTTACCTTTTGCGCTTTCTTTCCCAAAGGACACATAACCACGTTGCCCTCCGATACCTGGTATTTCATACTTTCGTTTTATTTCTAATGGTAAACTGAAAAAATTCTTGATTTCTGTATATAAATTCTCAACTAAAGTGTCATCTAAAAAGTGTCCTTTTAGCGATACGAAGCCAATTTCTTCAAAGGCTTTTCCTATTTCGTTTACAAATATTTGTTTTCTATTCGCATCATTTGAAATAAAATCATTAAGGTCAACACTAGGTATTTTATTCATATGCATTAAATAATTAAAAAGGTATAACTACAAATGTACAAAAACTATATAAGGTATTATACCCATATTATTTACTTAACTTTCATAAAACAGATAATCAATTTATGGTATATTTGATGTAATTGAATTTTAAAATTTATGAGTGCACCATCCGCGTTGGGAAATATACAATACGACCGACAAGATATTAATAATGAAACTTTAATTTCAATCTATAAAAATCTTCTAAAACCAAGATTAATAGAAGAAAAAATGCTCATTTTATTGAGACAGGGTAAAATTGGGAAATGGTTTTCTGGTATTGGTCAAGAAGCTATTTCTGTCGGAATTACCATGGCTTTGCATAACGATGAATATATATTGCCTATGCACAGAAATTTAGGTGTATTTACAACACGAGATATCCCTCTATATCGATTGTTTTCACAATGGCAAGGAAAAGCTTCAGGTTTTACAAAAGGTCGTGACAGATCCTTTCATTTTGGTACCCAGCAATATAAAATTGTTGGTATGATTTCTCATTTAGGCCCCCAACTTGGCGTTGCCGATGGTATTGCATTAGCAAGTTTGCTTAAGAAAAAAAACCAAGTAACTGCCGTTTTTACGGGTGAAGGTGGAACTAGTGAAGGTGATTTTCATGAAGCGTTAAATGTGGCTTCTGTATGGCAATTACCTGTTATGTTTTGTGTAGAAAATAATGGCTATGGTTTATCAACGCCAACTTACGAACAGTTTAAATGCGAGCATATAGCTGATAAGGGGATTGGATATGGAATGGAAAGTTTTATGATAGATGGAAATAATGTCCTTGAGGTCTATACGAGAGTAAATGAGATTGCCGAAAGCATTCGAAAAACACCAAGACCTGTTTTACTGGAATTTAAAACATTCCGGGCTCGTGGACATGAAGAGGCGAGCGGTGTAAAATATGTACCACAAGAACTTTTGGATGCCTGGGATTTAAAAGACCCTATAGAAAATTTTCAAGCGTATTTGAAGGAAGAAGGGGTTATTAATGAGGAGCTTGAAGTCAGCATTAAAGAAGATATTATCCATGACATTAATAAGCATTTAAAAGTAGCTTTTGAGGAAAAAGAAATAACATCTAGTAGAACTGAAGAATTAAGTGATGTATTCAAATCATTTGTATATCAAAAAGTTAAAAATAATTCAGAATTTAAAGAAACAAGATTTATTGATGCTATTTCTGATGCGTTGAAACAAAGCATGGAACGTCATAATGACTTGGTTATTATGGGACAAGACATTGCCGAATATGGTGGTGCTTTTAAAATAACAGAAGGGTTTGTTGAACATTTTGGAAAAGAAAGAATTAGAAATACCCCTATTTGTGAATCGGCTATTATTGAAGCAGGTATGGGACTTTCAATAGCGGGTATGAAAAGTGTTGTTGAAATGCAGTTTGCCGATTTTGCGTCTTCTGGATTTAATCCCATAGTTAATTACTTGGCCAAATCGTATTACAGGTGGAATCAACATGCCGATGTGGTTATAAGAATGCCATGTGGAGGTGGTGTAACCGCAGGTCCTTTTCATTCTCAAACTAATGAAGCTTGGTTTACCAAAACACCTGGTTTAAAAGTAGTTTACCCTGCATTTCCTTATGATGCTAAAGGGCTGCTAACAACAGCAATAAATGATCCTAATCCGGTATTATTCTTTGAACATAAGGCATTGTATAGAAGCATAAGACAAGATGTTCCTGTAGACTATTACACCATTCCGTTCGGTATAGCGTCTCTTTTAAAGGAAGGAAATGATGTGACTATTATTTCTTATGGTGCGGCAGTCCATTGGGTTTTAGAAACCTTAGATAATAATAAGGGCATACAAGCTGATGTCATTGATTTAAGAACACTACAACCTTTAGATACGGAGACTATTTTCAAGTCAGTTATAAAAACCGGTCGTGCAATTATACTACAAGAAGACTCCTTATTTGGAGGTATCGCGAGTGACATTTCGGCACTTATTATGGAACATTGTTTTAAATATCTGGATGCACCTGTTAAACGCGTTGCTAGTTTAGAAACCCCCATTCCATTTATCAAGCAATTAGAAGCCCAATATCTTCCTAAAAATAGATTTGAGAAGGAATTAAAAGAGTTATTAGAATATTAGCTAATTGGTTGTTATATAAAATATTAAACTGAAAAAATGTCAGTTTGAACTGAAAATATTTCAGGTGTTTTTACTTGGTATTTTATTTGATATTTAGAAGTTAGTTATTAAAGTTTAACTTAAAAAAATTAGATATGACTACATTAATTCCAACAATTAAAAATGGCAACAAAAAAATTTATGATTCAAGTATTAATTCTTTGCCAAGTTTGCCATCTTGGTTTGACGAATTTTTAGGCAATAGTTTTGGTAACGAATTTGTGTCAAATTTTAATACAGGTTTAACATTACCAGCTGTTAATGTTTTAGATTCCGATAATGAATTTATAGTAGAAATGGCTGTACCAGGTTTAAATAAATCTGATTTTGACATAAATATTGATAATAGTCTATTATCCATTGGTGTTCACAGAGAAGCAAAACAAGACGAAAGAATAGAAAATTATACAATAAGGGAGTTTGGCTATTCCTCATTTAAACGAACCTTCACAATTCCAAAGTCTGTAGATATAGATAAAATATCGGCTACTTACAATGATGGTATTATGAAAGTTTTGCTACCAAAACGTGAAGAGGCAAAGAAAAAACCAATTAAGAACATAAAAATCTCGTAAAAAGAAATTTAAAATTATTAAAATAAAAAGAGAGCTTTAAGCTCTCTTTTTTCATTAATTTAATCTCTTAATCTGGCAATTTTAATCTTGATTTAATAAAGAATGTTTAAATTGTATCCTTATTGAGCACTAATCTTGGATGTATAAATTAGTATATTTTATATTTCTTGCAATTTTTCCCTTAAGTTGTAAGGAGGATTTTGAAAATAAATATATCTGGCACACTATTCGGGTGACTGCAACAGCATATAATTCGGTTAAATCCCAAACTGATTCCAATCCCAATATTACTGCTTTTGGAGATAGTTTAAAACCAGGCTTAAAATATATTGCTGTTTCAAATGATTTGATTAAAAAAGGCTTAAAACATAATACACCAATTAAAATACCAGGTTTTGAAGGTATTTATTATGTCAAAGATAAAATGCATCCTCGAATGAAGAACCATATTGATATTTATATGGGGTTAAATATTAAAGAGGCTAGGGCCTGGGGCAGGAAAAAGATTTCTATAGAATATGGACTTCCAAAGGAACATATTACTCATAAAAAGTAGAACAAATTAAATAATTACCCTTGATTAATAAGAGCTTTAAGTTAGGCATAGAAGGAAATAAAAACTAGAAAACATTGGTTACATTAAACTATAAAAAAAAGCATTGAAAGTACTTTCAAGGCTTTTATAGTTATAATCAGATATCACTTTAGCATGTTAGTGAGCATATCGCTTAACACCAGTCCATATTTCAGAGTTTGAACAACTAAATCCAAACAATCTTCTGTTAACAATTCTTTGATTTTGAACGATGCTTTTTAAATGTTTTGATATTTTTATTTCTGATTTCATTTTGATTGATGATTAATGTTTTGATTGATGATGTCTTTTAGAATAAGAGGTTACTTATCTGTAACGTCTTTTAGTATTCCAATTGTAGCTTTTGGTTGTACTTAAAGTACTTGTAAGTTGGTTGTTGTTTAAAGTTCTCATTATTGCTTAATTTAATTGATTGATGAATAAATTTTACTTGGATGACATTTATCTATAACGTCTTTTATGATTCCAACTATAACTTTTTGAATTTTTTAATGATTCTGTTAATTGATTATTGTTTAATGTTCTCATAATTCTTATTTTATTTGTTTTATTTTGATTGATTTATACTATATAGACGAGTATAAATTAAAATTGTTACAGTACTATGTATAACAAAGTAATAAATTAACAAATTTTAACGTTTATATAGGTAAATAGAGTAGTAGCAATATATTTTAAAATAGTTTTGGGAACGATTATTGTTAAATGATTGTAAAAATTGAATCTAATTAAATAAAGAAATAACTTTGAATGTATATTTGCCTTACCTTATGAGACATGTTTTTATACTTTTTATCTTTTTATTTTCCTCTCTATCATTTTATTCTCAAATTGATAGTCAAAATAAAGCTACGCCAATTCCTGCGATTGAAAGTAAAAATGATTCTTCAAATACTATACTTCCATCAAAATCAAATACAGAAAATAATTTTAATGGATTGACAATTCCTAAAACAAATTCAGATTTTAGTATCCCAAAGAAGGAATTTTCAATGTTTGGAGAAACATTTGGGAATCCGGGAGAGCTTTATAATAAACAAGTTAATAAAAATTTAGAAAGCACCAAGCTAACACCACAACAAGTAGAACAGGTAAATGGCAGTACCACAGATCAATACTTTGGCGACTTTAAAAGTAATGCCGCTTTTGTTAATGTTGTTTATCGAGATCATGGCGTAGTAGATGGTGATTTAATTCAAGTTAGAATAAATGATGATGTTATAAAACCAAGTGTTTATCTAACAGGTGGTTTTAGGGGATTTAAATTAAACCTCCAAAAGGGCTTTAATAAAATAGACTTTGTTGCTCTTAATCAGGGTGAATCTGGCCCCAATACAGCGGAGTTTCAAGTGGTTGATGATACTGGAAGTTTAGTTTCAGCAAATCGTTGGAATCTTGCAACAGGATCTAAAGCAACTATTATTGTTGTAAAAGAATAACAATGTTAATTAGAAGTTAATTGATTACTGCTTTTAAAACTCTTTTCGAACAACATTTTATTTATTCATAGAACAAAAGTATTTCTTATCCATTACAATCAGTTATAGAACAATCTTACATATCTATCATCATTTTTAAAATGCTATATTTTATGATTTTATTTTTACTATCTGTAATGAATGTAAAGCGGTTTAAGGATGAAATTTAAATTTTATTAAAATTTTAAACTAAACATTGTTTATAAACGCTTTTAAGGTGTTATTTTTGCAAACCATCAAACTCAAGTATGTCAAAAAAATCAGAATTAGAAGAACGTAAAGAAGGCAAGAATTTATATAGTTATCAAAAAGGCGCTATCAATCAAATTTTTAAACTATTTGAAGAAGCACCAGACGATTATCATTTATTATATCAGTTACCAACAGGTGGCGGAAAAACCGTTATTTTCTCTGAAATTGTTAGACAATATTTAAAACATCACAATAAAAAGGTATTAGTGATGACCCATCGTATAGAACTTTGTAAACAAACATCTACTATGTTAACCGAGTTTGGTGTAGTAAACAAAGTAATTGACAGCAAAGCAAAACTTGATGACCAGAATGATTTTAGTTGTTTTGTAGCCATGGTGGAGACCTTAAATAACAGGCTTAATGATGATAAGCTTGATATTTCTGATATAGGTTTAGTAATTATTGATGAAGCTCACTACAACTCTTTTACAAAACTATTTAAGTTTTTTAGCAAATCCTTTGTCCTAGGTGTAACCGCAACACCTTTAAGTTCTAATATAGAATTACCTATGACCGACAATTATGATGAATTAATTGTTGGTGAATCTATTGAGTCTTTAATAGAGAATGGGTTTTTATCTCGTGCCAATATGTATACTTACAATGTCGGATTAACGTCTTTAGTTGTTGGAGCCAATGGTGATTATACAGTAAAATCTTCAGAAGACTTATATACAGATAACGATATGTTATCTAAACTAATCGGTGCATATGAAGAGCGTTGTAAAGGAAAGAAAACGCTTATTTTTAATAATGGTATTAATACATCTTTACATGTTTATGATACCTTTAGACGAGCTGGTTATCCTATAGCGCATTTAGATAATACAAATTCAAAAAAAGAACGCGCTCTCATTTTAAGATGGTTTAAAAAAACACCAGATGCTATTCTAACGTCAGTAAGTATTTTAACAACTGGTTTTGATGAACCCACTGTAGAAAGTATTATATTAAATAGAGCTACAAAATCTTTAACACTTTATTATCAAATGATAGGTCGTGGCTCACGTATCCTAAAAAATAAAACGACATTTGATGTTATTGATTTAGGTAATAACTTCCACCGTTTTGGTCCTTGGGGTGATAATTTAGATTGGCAACGCATATTCAAATCACCAAATTATTATTTAGATAATTTATTAAATGATGAAGAATTAGAAAGCAATTTCAGATATGAAATGCCTGATGAATTAAGAGCTGAATTTTCAAAATCGGAAGATGTATCCTTTAATGTGCACGAAACCTACGTTAATTCTATTAGAAATGGGGAATCTTCAAAAGTAGTGTTAGAACGTTCTATTGCACAACACGCGAAAATCTGCATTGAAAACAGTGAAGATGTTTATGATTCCTTAGCCCTTGCTAAACATCTTGGTGATGATATTGATTTTAGAATCAATCGCTATACAAAATGTATAAGTAAAAGTACTTTTAATTTTGTTGAGTGGCTAAAAGGTGATTATAGAAAAAAATTAAATGCTTATTTAAGAGCGAATTTTGATGAAGTCTTTGAGGATATTCATGGTTATGCGCCAAAAGATTAAAGCGTTACTTCATTAAATATTTAAAACTATTTTTTATCTTACCTAAAAAATGTACTACATTTACGGCAAATAAGCATGTTAAGGCAATTTTTTATATATTCTACTCAATACCAAAAGAGTTTCTTGTTCAAGATTTTATTAAAAATTTCATTCACATCTAAAAAAACTAATTAAAATTACGAGATAGTAAACTATGGCAAAATCACAAGTAACGTTTAACAAAATTGAAAAGGAAAAAAAGCGTTTAAAGAAAAGAGAAGATAAGCAAAAGAAAAAAGAAGCTAGAAAAGCAGAAGCTAAAGAAAATAACAAAGGTATTCAATTTGCTTATGTTGATTACAATGGAAATCTAACAGATACACCGCCAGATCCTTCTATGAAAGAAAAGGTAGAGGCTGAAAGTATTGAATTGGGCATTCCTAAAAAAGAACATAGAGAAGAAGAACTTGACCCAATAAGACAAGGCAAAGTATCATTTTTTGATACCTCTAAAGGCTTTGGTTTTATTATAGATAGTGACTCACAAGAAAAACATTTTGTTCACGTAAGTGGTTTAATTGATTCTATTCAAGAGGCAGATAAAGTGACTTATGAATTAGAAAAAGGGTTAAAAGGCATGAATGCCGTTCGTGTTAAAAAGATTTGATTTAAGGTGTTAAAATCAAATAAATATTCTTAATGAATTAGATTATAATCTATAAATTAGTATTTAAGTTGAATTACTAATATTGGTCTCAAAATATTTTTTATAATTTATAATCTATGAACTTGCCTCGTAAAAAGGTTCTTGTTGTTTTAGCCTTTTTTGCTATTTATGTCATCTGGGGTTCTACCTATTTACTCAATAAAATAGCTGTTACAGAATTACCACCATTTAAACTTGCTTCCATTCGGTTTTTAACAGCAGGTACTTTAATTTTTATTTTGGCGAAATTAATGCGCATTAATATTGCTATCACAAAAAAGCAATTTAAGAATACCATTATAGCGGGTTTTTTGTTTCTTACATTTGGAAATGGTGTCGTAGTTTGGGCTTTAAAGTTTGTCGATAGTGGTTTCACGGCTTTAGAAATATCGGCACAACCATTAGTCGTAATTATAATGATGCGTATTCTTCAAGGAAAAAAAATAAAACCTATGTCTGTAATAGGTGTATTACTTGGTATTATTGGTATTTATCTTTTAGTAAGTCAGAAGGAAATAATTAGTAAAGAAGGCAGTATTATTGGTATGATAATGATTTTTGTCTGTATGATAAGTTGGGCATATGGGAGCTTATTTGTAGGAAAAGCAGATTTACCTAAAAATTATTTTGTAAATACAGGATATCAAATGCTTATGGGAGGAATTATGTTAGCTATAGCTAGCTTTTGTTTCGGTGAAACTTGGACAGCTCCAACTGATTGGTCTGTTAAAGTGCAATGGTCTATGCTTTTACTTATTATTTTTGGCAGTATTGTTGCGTTCACATCATTTAATTATCTTTTAAAAGTAGTCTCTCCAGAAAAAGTAGCAACATCTACCTATGTCAATCCAATTATTGCATTAATTTTAGGTTGGTACTTTTTAAATGAACAAATTACCATGCAATCTATTATTGCAGCAATCGTTCTTCTAACGGGAGTATATTTTATTAACACTTCAAGAAGTTCATTTAGAAGAAATAAGGTTATTTAATATATTCTGTTTGTAATTATTTTAAAAGTTAAGTTAGCTACATCTAAATACTTATTTTTGTATTCATAATTTTTATATATGGGACATAGAACATATAAAATTGCTGTTATTCAGTTAAATTTAAATAACACGCCAGAAAACAATTTAAAAAAATGTTTAAGTTGGGTTAAAGATGCCGCTAAACAAGGTGCAGAAGTTATTTCTCTACCTGAGCTTTATAGTAGTCATTATTTTTGTCAAAGTGAAGACACAGATAATTTTACATTGGCCGAACCAGTTTATAGTACGTCATTTAAAGCCTTTAGTGAGTTGGCTAAAGAATTAGGAGTCGTTATTATAGTTCCGTTTTTTGAAAAGCGCATGTCCGGTATCTACCATAATAGTGCTTATATTTTAGACACCGATGGTACTGAAGCTGGTTTATATCGAAAAATGCATATCCCAGATGATCCCCACTTTTACGAAAAATTCTATTTTACTCCCGGTGATTTAGGTTTTAAATCAAACCCAACTAAAAAGGGCAACATTGGGGTACTTATTTGTTGGGACCAATGGTATCCTGAAGCTGCAAGATTAACAGCTTTAAAGGGAGCAGACGTATTGTTTTATCCAACCGCTATTGGTTGGCATCCAAAAGAAAAAGAAGAATACGGAGATAATCAATATGGTGCTTGGATGAATGTTATGAAAGGCCATGCCGTAGCCAATGGTATTTATGTGGCAGCAGCAAACCGAATAGGCTTAGAAAAATATTTACCAAATACAGAAGGTATTGAATTTTGGGGTGCGTCATTTATTGCCGGACCACAAGGTGAAATTTTAGCACAAGCTTCTCATGATAAAGAAGAAATTTTAATTGCCGAAGTCGATTTAGATTTACAAGAAAATGTGCGTCAAAATTGGCCATTTTTTAGGGACAGACGGGTTGATGCATTTGGTGACATAATTAAAAGAGCTATAGATTAATGAGACGATTTCCAGCAGAATGGGAGAAACAACAAGGTCTTCTTCTTTGTTTTCCTCACAATGGTAACGATTGGCCAGGAAAATATGGAGCCATTCAATGGGCTTTTGTTGAATACATTAAAAAAGTAGCACATGTTGAAACCATTTTTTTGGTAGTTGCTAATGCAGATCTAAAATGTAAAGTTCAAAGGATGCTGGAAATGGCACATGTTAATATAGAAAACGTGTCATATATCATTCATAAAACCAATAGAAGCTGGATGCGTGATTCTGGTCCCATTATAGTTAAAAATGGTTCTAAACGAGAAGCCTTAAATTTTAATTTCAATGGATGGGCCAAGTATAAAAATTTTCAACTGGATAAACATGTTCCATCAAAAGTTGCGCATCATTTAAATGTGCCTTTAACTCAAGTTATCTTTAAAGGAAAACCCGTTATTCTTGAAGGTGGTGCCATTGATGTTAATGGTAAAGGCACTTTATTAACTTCAGAAGAATGTTTATTACATCCAACAATTCAAGTAAGAAATAAAAATTTCACAAAAAACGATTACGAAGCTATTTTTAAAGAGTATTTAGGTATAACTAATGTTATTTGGCTAGGTGATGGTATCGTAGGTGATGATACTCATGGTCATATAGATGATTTATGCCGATTTGTTAATGAAGACACTATTATTACGGTAGTTGAACAGAACACTAAAAGTAAAAACTACGGGGCATTACAGGATAATTTAAAACGACTTCAAAAATCAGTTTTAGAGAATGGAAAACCACCTAAGATCGTTGAGCTACCTATGCCAACACAATTAAAATTTGATGGTATCACCATTCCAGCTAGTTATGCTAATTTCATTATTCTAAATGAATATGTATTAGTACCAACTTTTAATGATGTGAATGATAGAATTGCTTTAAATATTATAGCAGCATGTTTTCCTAATCGAGAGATTATTGGTTTGAGTGCTATTGATTTAATTTGGGGTTTCGGAACTTTGCACTGTTTAAGTCAACAAATACCGATTTAGCTATTGGAAATTAAAAATGCTATAAAGTTCATGATTATAAGCACTTTGGCATTTGCTTGTATGAATGCAACGGTTAAATACTTAGTAGATGTTAACGCTTACCAAATTGTTTTTTTTAGGTCTGCTAGTTCTTTAATTTTTACATTTGGTTTTCTTTTAAAAAACAAAATTTCAATTTTAGGAACACATCATAATCTATTGATATTAAGAGGTGTAGTTGGCGTTACTTCAATGACATTGTTCTTTATATCTGTAAAATATTTATCAGTAGGAACTGCTGTATCCTTACGTTATATTGCTCCGATTTTTGCAGCAATATTTGCTGTTTTATTTTTAAAAGAAAAGATAAAATCAATTCAATGGATTTTCTTTTTCATGGCCTTTTCTGGGGTTCTCGTATTAAAAGGTTTAGATACTAGTGTTGATACATATGGTCTTATTTTAGTTTTAATAGCATCAGTCTTTAGTGGTTTGGTTTACATTATTATTAGTAAGATTGGAAAGAGAGAGCATCCTGTAGTTATAGTTAATTATTTTATGGTTGTAGCGACAATAACTGGGGGGATTTTGTCTATTAACAACTGGGTAAACCCGAAAGGCATGGAATGGTTATTACTTTTTGGTTTGGGAGTATTTGGGTATTTTGGTCAGGTTTATATGACTAAGGCTTTTCAAATAGCAAAAGCCAGTCAAGTAGCACCTTTAAAATATATAGAAGTGATTTTTACACTTTCTTTTGGAATCTTTTTGTTTAATGAAATTTACACCTTTTGGAGTTTATTAGGAATCGCTTTAATTATTGGAGGACTTGTTTTAAATATTGTTTATAAAGAAAAGAAGCAATTAAATAATTAATCTTACTTCACCTAATTCATATAATTCATAAGGCAATTTATCTCCTGGAGATCCAATAAACATAAAATTAATTGGGATTTTCCAACGTTTTGATAACTCATATATTTTTTAAGTTGTTTTTTTATAACTCCAGACCGCAAAACCATTCATAATAATGGCATAAAGGATGGTTTTTAAAAATTGAGGCAAAATATCAGAAAAATTAGAACCTTTAAGCATTACCATACGCATCACTTCAACAAAATATTTTATAGGGTTAAACTCTGTTATTATTTGAGCCCATTTGGGCATACTTTCAATTGGAGTAAACAAACCGCTCATTAGAATAAAAATAACCATAAAAAACCAAGAAATAAACATGGCCTGTTGTTGTGTGTCTGTAAAATTTGAAATAAATAATCCAATACCGAGAATAACCAAAATGTAAACAGAGGTATACAAATACATAAGCCAAAGATTTCCAACAATAGGAACATTAAAAAGAACCCTTGCAATAATGAGTCCAACACTTAAAAGCACTAAACCTATAATCCAGAAAGGAAATAATTTTCCAATAATGAATTGATGTTTCCTAATAGGCGTTACATTTATTTGTTCTAAAGTACCAATTTCTTTTTCTCGCACAATGTTCATGCCTGAAAGAAATAAGGTAATCATGGTAACTAATAACACCAAAATACCTGGAACCATAAACGTTTTATAATTTAAAGTTTTATTATACCAAAATGACGGAATGGTTGTTATATTGACTGGCACGACTTTGCTATCTTCAGGTTGCAGCAATTTAATCCTAACATCTTTATTAAAACTCTGTATAATTTCACTCACATATACATTTTCAACACCAGCGGCAGCGCCATTAATGGCGTTTATTGTAACACTTAAATTAGAAAGTTTTTCTTTTTGTAAATCGCGTTCAAAATGATTTGGAATTTCTAAAATAACATCTATTTCTCCTTTTAGCATCGTAGAACTAGCTTGTTCTTCAGAAGGAAAATCAGTTATAACGTTAAAGTATTTTGAAGCTTCAAATTTATTTATCAATGCTCTCGAATATGATGTTTGATCATCATCTATAAAGGAAAATTTGATGTTTTCAATATCAAAAGTTGCTGCATTTGACAATATAATAAGCTGAATTAAAGGCATCACAAATATGATAGGAAGCATGCCTTTATTTCTAAAGATTTGTTTAAATTCTTTTTGAATAATAAAACCTAATACCTTCATTACTCGAGTCTTATTTTATATTTTTTTGTACTAAGAAGAATAAAAAACAAGGCCATTCCAAGTAAAATGATAGTCTCTTTCCAAATATATGCAAGTCCAACACCTTTTATCATGATGGCCTTTAAAATAATGATAAACCATTTTGCAGGAATAATGTTACTTATAATTTGTAATGGAAGCGGCATACTTTCTATAGGAAAAATAAATCCAGATAAAATGATGACTGGAAGCATTAATCCCATTAAAGAAATCATCATGGCTGTTTGTTGGGTTGCAGAAATTGTTGATATTAATATTCCTAGAGCTAAGGCTGTAATAATGAATAAAATGCTTTCAAGCCCTAACAAAATTAAACTTCCTTGCACTGGCATTTTAAAAACAAAAATGCTTAACAGGATGATAACAACGGCATTAATAACCGATAGAAACACATAGGGTATTACTTTGCCAGCAATCACTTGAATAGGCTTTAGAGGAGATACTAAAATGACTTCCATGGTTCCTAACTCTTTTTCTCTAGTGATAGAAATTGAAGTCATCATGGCAGAAACTAACATTAAAATTACTGTCATAACGCCCGGTACAAACATAAAAACACTTTTTATTTCAGGATTATAAACCATACGTGTATGAGGAACAATTTGATAGGCAATTTTAGTATTCTTATTTATCTCTTTTATATATGATTGTATAATGGCATTGACATAATTGGCAATAGTATTGGCTGTATTGGGATCTGTGGCATCTGTGATTATCTGAATTTTAGAATTATTATTTTTAATTAATTTCTTATTAAAATCCTTTTCAAAAATTATTACTGCTTTTACTTTCCCTTTTTTAAATACGTTTTCAATATCTGATTCACGCTCAATAAATTGATTGAGACTAAAATATTTTGAAGCAGATATCTTGCCTATCATTTTGTGCGTTGTAACATCTTTAGAATGGTCTAAAACAGCAATATCGACATTGTTTATTTCGTTGGTTATGGCAAAACCAAAAAGTAGAATCTGTATAATGGGCATACCAAAAAGGATAAATAAAGAGCGTCTATCTCTAAAAATGTGATAAAATTCCTTTCTAACAAAACCTATAAACAACTTCATCCTCTAGCTAATTTTAAAAACACATCGTTCATGGTTTTAGATTTATAAGTATTCTTTAAATTTTTTGGGGTATCTATAGCTTCAATATTCCCATTTACCATAATAGAAACCCTATCGCAATACTCAGCTTCATCCATATAATGTGTCGTTACAAATATGGTAGTACCTTGATGAGCGGCTTTATAAATCATTTCCCAAAAATGTCGTCTTGTAATAGGGTCAACACCTCCAGTTGGTTCATCTAGAAATACAATTTTAGGATTATGTAACAAGGCCACAGAAAATGATATTTTCTGCTTCCAACCTAATGGTAATGAACCAACCAAATGATTTGCAATATCGTCTAGTTGCAACTCTTCAATTAAAGATTGCGTTTTGGTTTTAATAACATCTCTTGACAAACCATAAATACCTCCAAAAAATGTGATATTTTCCCGAACTGTTAAGTCGTCATAAAGTGCAAATTTCTGACTCATGTAACCAATACTCTTTTTAATGGCTTCCGTTTCTTTAAAAACATCAAAACCAGCTACTTTTGCATTTCCAGAAGTAGGCCTAGAGATTCCTATAAGCATTTTTATAGCTGTTGTTTTTCCCGCACCATTAGCTCCCAAAAAACCAAAAATTTCACCTTTATTTACAGTAAAAGAAATGGCATTTACAGCTGTAAAATCTCCAAAATTTTTAGTTAAATCTTCAACTTCTATTACCGGCTTCATAGTTATTATTTTGCTAATTCCATAAATGTATCCTCAATCGTTGGTTGTGTGTTTGTAATAGAAATATTTTTTAATCTCTTTGATACTAAATACGCCTGTAATTGGTCGATATCAAAATCAAGTCTACTATCTGTATAATGAACATATTCGCCAAAAGGATAGACGCTATAGGTATGTTCAAAGGACTTTAGTGTGTTAATCAATTCATACATATTGTGAGCACTTATATTGTAAAGTTTTCTTGAAAAGTGTTTTATCATGCGCTTAGGCGAATCAACCTCCAAAATTTCACCTTCTTGGATGAATGCAATTCTATCACATAAAGAAGCTTCGTCCATATATGGTGTTGAAACTAATATCGTTATTCCTGTTTGTTGTAAGCGTTTCAACATATCCCAAAACTCCTTTCTGGCAACCGGATCAACACCAGTGGTTGGTTCATCCAAAAAAAGAACTTTCGGTTTATGGATTAATGCACAACAAAGCGCTAGTTTTTGTTTCATTCCACCAGAAAGTTTTCCAGCTCTACGCTTTTTAAAAGGCTCTATTTGAATGTAAATATCTTTTATTAAATGATAGTTTTCTTGAATAGTTGTACCAAAAATAGTTGCAAAAAAAGTTAAGTTTTCTTCTACGGTTAAGTCTTGATATAATGAAAACTTACCTGGCATATAACCAACCGAGTTCCTAATTTTTTTATAATCTTCAACAACATCACTTCCACCAACCATAGCATGTCCTTGATCAGGAAATAAAAGGGTGGTTAGTATTCTAAAAAGCGTTGTCTTTCCTGCACCGTCAGGTCCAATAAGTCCAAAAAGTTCACCAGAATTCACCTCAAAAGAGATGTCTTTTAAAGCATTTGTACCTTTATAGGATTTGCTAATATGACTGACAGAAATACTCATCTTATCTTATTCCTGCACCGTAATTTTTGGTTCCATAGTTACTTTAGAGGTAATGGAATTTGAAATTAAACATGCCTTTTCTGATTTTTCTAAAATGCGTAAAGCACGATCTTTTTGTTTCTCATCAGTAATAAAAACTTCTGGAAACAGCAATACTTCAGTCATTACAAATTTTCCGTCTACTTTATCTAAAATACCTTTTGAGTTGCATTTAAAACTGATGAATTCAAATTTTGAATATTCAGAAATCGCTAAAAAAGTGGTCATTAAACAACTGCTAACGGCAGCCGTAAATAGATGTTCTGGCGACCAAATATTAGGCATTCCTTTTTCAAATTCAGGTGGCGTTGCCACCTCAATACAATTCATTTCATTGGTTGTGTTTTTTTTTAATTCTGGTGAACACATAACTCCTTTACGGTCTTGTTTCCAAGCTATGTCAACGTTATAAACATGTTTGTCCATGGTGTTTAAATTTAATTTTTTATTAATATTATTTACTTATTTTGTTTTTTTAACCACATTTCTGCCGGCATGCCTATTTTAAGGCCACCATCATTCTTAACATCAATTTTAACGGCATAAACCAAAGCAACGCGTTCTTCTTTCGTTTGAATTATTTTCGGGGTAAACTCTGCTTCAGAAGCTATCCATGTAATGATTCCTTTATAAGTTTTCATGTCTTTTACATTATCAATTTTAACAGATACTTCCTCGCCAATTTTAATATTTATAAGTTGCGATTCGCTTATATACACCCGTAATTCCATTATGTTTAAATCTGCAATCTTATAAAGAGGTTTTCCAAAAGATGTAATTTCATTAGGTTCGGCATATTTAACAAGAACGGTTCCATCAATAGGATTTATAATTTTACTTTTCTCTATTTGATCTTCAACCTGTTTGATTTGCACATCAATATTTTTTTGCTCATTTATAATTGGGGCGTTCTGGATTTCAATACTAATGATTTGTTGATTTAAAACATTGATTTCACCATTTATATCATCTAATTGTTTTTGTGTAGCCGCATTATCTTTTAATAAGCTTTCTATTCTAGATTGGTTCTTTTTTGCAGTATCTAATTGTGCTTTTAAAACACTTATTTGAGACAATACACCTTTAGATTTAGAAGAGGTTATTTCCTTTGAAACTACCAACTGTTCACGTTTTAAACTCAATGGAACAGTATCTATATAACCAACAAAAGTTTCCTTTTTCATTTGCTGTCCTTCTTCCACATTAAAAATTTTTAGTTTTCCACTGCTTTCTGAAGAAACAGTAATTTCTGTAGCTTCAAAATTGCCATATCCATCAGCTTTATTATCACCGTTACCACATGAAGATAGGGTAGTGGTAATTATTACAAATAGGGGTATGTATTTAAGTTTTGTTATCATGTTTATTGACCTTTAGTTAAATTGTAATTTGCTTTGGCAAGTAATAGTTGAATGTTATGGGTTTTTAAATTGTTTTCATCTTCAAATAAATTGGTTAACTCTGTAATGTATGCAGATGATGTAATAACTCCATTTTTTAATTGGGATTCAGCAGATTTTAGAATATCTTTTCTAAGCTCAATAATATCATAATCATAAGCAATAATACCTTCAATTTTCTTTATTTCGGTTTCTTGTTGTTGTAGTTCAATATTTGTGTTAAGCTTAAAAATTTCAGCTTCATTATTGATAATATCTTTATTTATTAATAAAGACGTTCTTTCTTTTTTATTAGAATTCCAATCAAATACATTCCAGTTAAGTTTTACGCCAATCGTATAAAACCCTTTAAAGGAATTATCTAACATATTTAAACCTGGATTGCCATAACCTCCAGTTGTAAACCCCAATAGTTTTGGTGCATTTTGTTTTAACAAAAGGTTTTTATTTGCTTCAACTTGTTCTCTTTTAAGTTGAAATAACATTATTTCTGGTCTATTTAATTGAGGTTCCACTATTAAGTTAAGCTGGGAATTTTGTAAAATAGTTTCTACATTAATGTTCTTTCCTGTTAAGGATGATAGCGTTTCAAATAAGCTTTTCTTATTGAAGTCAATTTCTGTGAATTGTTGCTTTATTTTTAGTAATTCAGCTTCAAGGACTTTATCTGATGATGGCAAAATAGTCCCAAATGTTATTCCAGATTTTACCTCTTTAATTCTTGATTCTAATTGCTTTTTCTTAGACATTAAAAGAGATTTTTTTTCTTGTAGTAGTAAAATTGAAAAATATAACTCATTAATCTGCTTTTTGAGCTTATATAAATTGACTTCAACCTGTTGCTGTTTTGTTTTTAAATCTGCAGATTTTACCTGTAATGAAGCATCTATTAATCCCCCGTTATAAATTAATTGATTAAAGGTTGCCGTTGCTCTGTATTGATCTTTATTTAATGGATCGATATTTATATTCGGAATAGGTACGCGAGTAACTTCAGACTGATAGGTTGCTTGAGCGTCTAATGTTAATTGTGGAAGTGACTTATTGGTTATAACTTCAGAATCAATTACATTTTGTTTTTCAAATAGTTCTTTTTGCTTTATTAATGGGTAATTATTGTCAACCAATTGATAACAATCTTGTAACGATAATTGGTTTTGAGCAAAAGTACCCGCTGTTATAAGCAAAACAAAATATAAACCTATGTTTTTCATGATATTATGCTTTAATAGAAGTGATTATAAAATTTGCAACATGCGTTTTCCGTTCTTCAATGAGCTGTTTGTATTCTATATCATTGATGTTTCCAATGGTTTTTATTAATGGAGAACCTATAAAAGGAAAGGCACTTAATGATAAAATATTAATGAACAATTGTTCAGCCTTTATAGGTTTTATAAGGCCATTTTTTACTTCATCGTTAACTTGATTTTTAAATTTAATTAGATTAGGGAAATTTGGATTGTCTCTTAATTTCATTATAAAATCTGGATTTCTATTAATTTCTTGAATCACAAAATTTGGTATGTATGGATGCTTACTGATGAAGGTGATGTAGTTGTGAGTGAACTTTTTTATTTTATCTTCAATAGAAGATTCATCATTTAAAATCTTGTTTAATTGTGGTGCTAAAAGAGAAAATGCACTTTTAAAAACGGCTTCAAAAAGTAATTGTTTACTTCTAAAATAATAATGTAATAACGCTTTGTTAATTCCTGCCTCGTTGGCTATTTCTTGCATTCTTGTACCATCCAACCCTTTTCGTTGAAATACATGTTTTGCTGCATTTAATATATTTTGTTCAGTGTTTAAATCTTTTGTTTTATTCATTTAACTAAATAGTTTAACCATATGGTTAACAAATATATTCAATTTATGCAATATATAATAATTATAAGGGAAGAATTTATACTCAATTAGAGTATAGGAATTAGAATAATTTGATTTTATATAATGACTATTGTAAAGTATCTAAAGAAAGCGTATTCACTAAATTCGCTTTAGTGTTTAAAAATTTATTCTCTAAATCAATCACTTTTAGTTTTGCGTCAATTAGTTTAGCCTCTCTAGAATTGACTAAAAATAGCGAACTTTCGCCTAAAAAGAATTTGCGTTCTTCAGCATTTAACAAGACTTCATAATCTTCCATTATAACTTTCGTAAAATCATTTTGCCTAACATAAGAATCTAATTCTTGATTGATGCTTTCAATTTTATTTTTAAGAGAAACTCTAGTTGCTTGAATTTCAAAAGAGGTATTTTGAAGCTTAATTTTAGCAAGGTTTACATCACCACGTTCTTTTCTCAAAAACAATGGAATACTTATATTAAATCCACTTTTATAGGCTGAAGTACTGAACGTTCTTGCAACTTCCGGCGTTTCTGATAAAAAATTATATTGTAAATCTACCTTGGGTAATAAATAGTTTTGCTTTAATCGTTTATCAATTAGTAAACTTTTGTATTTGTAATTGAGTGATTGTAATTTAGGATGTTCCTCAAGATCAAAGTTGTTAAAATCAATATTTAATTCATTATAATATTCATCCATTACTATGGACGTATTCGTATCTGGAATAATAGAACTTTTAAGTTCTATCGGTGTATCATTTAACCATAAAAAATTAGATAATTCTAATGATGATTTGATAAGATTGATATGAGCCTTCTCAAGATTTAATTCTCTTGTATTTAATGTTATTCTAGCTTCAAGAGTATCTATCGCCGGTTTATCTCCAACTTCATAACTCTTTTTAATACCCTCAAAACGCATCTTTGCATTATCTAAGAATTCCTTAAACACCATTTTTTCGTTATACGACTGCAACCACTTTAGATAGGTTGTGGTCGCATCAAATAAAATATCATTCACCATTAAAGTTCGATCTTCTTTAGCCTGCTGAACATATAATTTAGCTTGTTTTAAAACCGCCATACGCTTATTGATTAGCAAATTCTGGGCTAGTGATACAGATACGCCAACGCTATATAATCCATCTTCGGGAACAGTTGCTTCAGGATTTAAATAGTTACCTTCATTTTCCTCGAAATTTCCTTTAAACTCAACACCATACCATGTAGGTATTTTAAAAGCCGCGTTTAATTTATCATAATATTCTGTATTTTTAAAGATCTTCTGAGACCTATCAACTTCTATTTTTGGATCGAAGGCACCACGCTCTTTTAAAAGTTTGGCTTCACTTTCATTTATAATTAAATTTGCTTGTTTGACTATGGGATGATATGATTTTACATACCCTAAATATTCATTCAGCGTCATTATTACAGAAGTATCGATCTGACTGAACATCATCGAACTAAACACCAAGAACAGAAAAGTAAAAAATTGTTGTTTCATTATTTCTTTTTTTCTGATAAACCTTCCTTTTTCATTGGCTGATAATAGTTAGGAGGGAAGCTGTTTATATTTCTCCAAAGTTCAAACCATATAGGCACATCTTCTAATAAAGCAATAGTTTTTGCGCCAGAGCCTACTCTAATAGCTGTTGGCCATGGATGATCTTCTTCATCTGGAGCTAATAAAATTCTATATTTTCCATTATCACTTATAAAATTTTCGATAGCAACAACTTTAGCACCATAAGTACCATAAGATACATTTGGCCATCCACTAAACACAATAGCAGGCCATCCATCGAACTGAACACGTACTTTTTCATTTATATGTATAAGCGGTAAATCAAGAGGTCTTACATAGGTATCTATCGCTAAATCATACTTTGAAGGCATAATACTTACCAATGATTCTCCTTCTTTAAATGTTGATCCTACACCACCTATTAGTGCCTTATTTATATAACCACTTTGTGGTGCGGTTACAAAAAGCAAACTATTTCTTTTCTTATAATTTGAATAACTATTTTCTAGTTTAGTAACTTGAGCAGTCGCATCAAACTGTCCGGATCTTGCGGTAAACATATCACTTTGTGCCTTTGAAATTTTATCGGCATAGGTAGCGGTTATTGTTGAAATCTCTAATTCCGCATTAATTACATTATTTATGCTAGCTAATAATTTATTTTCTTGAGAAATGAGTTTAGCTTGGGTTTCCTGTAATTTTAATCGTTTTTCTTCAACATCTTTTACTGCTTTTAACCCTTCTAATTGGAGGGTTTCTGTTCGGATAAATTGACGCTGTGCAATTTCGAAATTAGTTTTTTCTGCTTCAAAATCTATGCTATCACTCTTAACTTTAAGTTTAGACTGCAACAATTTGTTTTTAGCTTGCTTAAATTTAAGCTGTTGCTCATTCTGTAGAGCACTTATCTGCCTGTTTAAAGCCCCTACTTTTCCCTGATATGCCGTAACGGATGATGATTTAGCTTCAATTTGATCATTCGTTCTTTCAACGAGTCTGTCATCAAAATAATCACTTTTTACTTCTGAGATTCTTAAAATGGTATCGCCTTCTTTTACAAAATCACCCTCTTGCACAAACCATTGTTCAATACGTCCTGGAATTTGTGATTGAATCGTTTGTGGTCGTTGATTTGGTTTTAAAGTTGTTACTTGTCCTTGACCCGTAATATTTTGAGTCCATGGAAGAAAAAGGATAACGAAAACAATAATAGCAAACGTTAATAAAAATTTATTAAACTGTTTATAATACTGTTTGCTAAATATAGTTTTACCAGATTTAAAACCGGTCAACTCTATCTTTTTATTTAACTGATTATGAGATATATTTAGCATGCGTTAAAATTTTATGTTTTTTATTTCACCTTTATCCAATTGTATTATTTGAGTACAATTAGTTCTCCAGCTATCACTACCACTTACTACAATTACTGCCCATGGTCTGTCTTTATGGGTTAAATAATCAATTATAGCATTTGTTTCTTCTGTATTAAATCTATCCAATGCATCTTCTAATATGATAACTTTTGGCTGTTTAAGTATCGCTCTTGCTAATATTATTTTTTTAGAAACCGTATGAGACATTTGTTTTCCATCTGGGTATAATATTGTTTGAAGCCCTTTTGGTTGTTCTTTTATAAAGTCCATAAGCCCCACTTTTTCTAAAATCTCAAAAATAGCATCATCTGTAATAGCGACATTTCCAAAAGTTAAATTTTCCTTTATAGAACCTTCAAAAGGTGTTTCCTCTGTTAATGATAATCCTAATTGTGCTCTGTACTGATTTAGATTTAAACTGTTTATTGATAAATTATTTATATAAATATGTCCTGATGTTACTTGATTTATGCCAGCTATAAGACGCAATAAAGAAGATTTTCCAGAGCCACTTTCTCCTAAAATTAAAATTCTGCTTTTAGAATTTATATTTAACGAAACATTATTTATAATAGGAGTATCTCTGTTTGGTACGCGATACGTAACCTTATTTAATTCAATAGTTAAAGTATCTTTAAAAGCAGGTTTTTCAGCATCTTGATCTTCTAAATCTTTATCTACAATTTGACCTAATTTTTCAATTGAGGTTAAGACATCATAAAATGATTCTAAGCCAATAATTAGTTTTTCAACAGAAGCAATAACAAGTATAATCACAATTTCAGCTGCCACAAATTGCCCGATATTCATTTCCTGATTTAATACTAAAGCCCCACCAATTAACAATAAACTTGCAGTTACTATTACCTTAAAACTTATCATTTGTATAAACTGAATCACCAAAATTTTAAAATGATTTTCTCTAGAAACAAGATAATCACTAACTAATGTATCATTTTTAGTAATTGCTAAATTGGTGTTTCCAGATAGCTTAAAACTCACTACAGTTCTGGCAATTTCTTGAATCCAATGAGCTACTTTATATTTGTTTTTAGATTCTTGTAAGCTTGTTTCTAAACCTTTTTTAGCAGTAAACTTAAATACAATGAAAATTAATCCTAATAAAAGAATACCAAAAATGATAAAAAATGGATGGTAAAATGAAAGTAATATAAGTGCAAATAATATTTGCAAAATGGCAGTGGGAACATCTATTAAGATTTTAGATAATCCTTTTTGAATGGTTAAGGTATCAAAAAAACGATTCGCTAATTCAGGCGGATAATAATTTCGTAACTCCATCATTTTTATTTTAGGGAACCGATAGCTTAACTCAAAAGAAGCCCTTGTAAAAATACGCTGTTGTATAGTTTCAATAATCCGTAATTGCATGAGCTGTAAAGCACCAGAGAAGGCAACACCAAGTGTTACTAATACAACCAAAACTACCCAAGATGTTGATATTTGCGCTCCTTGTATTAAGTTAATAATAGCCTGAATACCAAGCGGTAAAGATAAAGCCACAACACCAGAAAAAATGGCATAATAAAATATTTGTAAAATATCTCGTTTTTCAAGTTGTAATAACCCTATAAAACGTTTCCACGGAGACATACTAGGTTTTATCATGTTTTTATAAATTTAAAGTGTTTTGGGTTAAGTCAATAAAATAATCTTTCGGAGTTAAGCCTTCTTTGCAATCTGTAATAGAAGTGAAGTGTTCTTTTAAAAAGTGTTGATGCAAACTACCTTCAATAATGGTTGTTGCTAAGCTCAATGAGAATTTATAATTTTCATTAACCGCTTGAATCATGTCTTTTAAGCGATGCACCAAACGTTTGTAAATAATAAAATATCCGTCTTTATTTTCTTGATCTACTTCTTTTGTTAAAAATGATTTTGAACTTTCGTTAATTATTATTCTATTTAATACTAGCTCATTAATATGAGTGTAATTAGAATCTTCTTTAATAGTTCTGGTGATAACTTCTATCCCCTTTATTAGTCTTAAATGATGGTCTGGTAGGTTTACAGTTTCAAAAACTAACTGATATTCTATCCATGCCCAGTACCAAGATGTTAGATAGAGCAGTAGTTTGTGTTTACTTTCAAAATATCTATAAATTGAACTTTCATTAGACCCAATTTTATTACCTAGCTTTTTAAAAGTAAAGCAATCAAAGCCTAATTCATCGATTAAAAGAATACTATGCTCTATAATTTTTTTTCCAAGATTTGATGTTTCCGGGTCTTTAATATATATAATTTCAGGAATTGAAATTTTTATATTGGCGAACAGTTTATCCATAATTAATTATTTATAATCGCAAATATAATAGTAAAGCTATTAATTTTGTTAATATAACTATTATTATTTTAAATTATTTTATAAAAAAACTTTATAGCTAAAAGTTAATACTGTTTAAAACCTTAATTCAATAAAAATAAAACATATTTTAATGTTGTTGTTAATAAACGTTAAAAAGTATCTATTTAAAGAAAAAAAATCATTTTAACGAGAATATTTATAGTTCATATGATTTATTATATGCTACTGAATAAATTATTTAGTTTTGAATATTATTAAAAAACATATTGATGAAAAATTTAATCTCCCTAATCTGTTTCTTGTACTTCTTAAGTTCTTTTAATGCACTTGTTGCTCAAGATTATGTAGCTAATTTAGATGCAGCTCCAATTGACTACAAGAAGCGCAGTCCTGTTTATGATTATTCAGAACAACATTTAAACAACATAGATACTATCGCAGATTTTGATAGTAAACCTAATAAATTAAGGATTTCTGGTACTATTTATCAAAGTGATGGAGAAACGCCTGCGAAAGATGTGATTCTTTATATCTATCAGCCTGATGAGAAAGGCAAATTCGATATGAAAAGAGATAGCTCTAGTAAACGCTATGTACACCATAGAGCTTGGATAAAAACTGATGAAGACGGTCACTATACATTTTATACGTTTATGCCTGGTAAATTTTTACGCTCTAAAGAATTAAAACAAATACATCGTGTTGTTAAAGAACCCGGTAAGCCAGAATACGAATTGACATCTTTCTTTTTTAATGATGATCCATTAATACCTAATTTAACTTTAGCCTGTCGTGCCAAATCGGTTATGAGTATGCTGAGACTTGAAAAGGAAGGTGATATGTATGTAGCTACAAAAGATATTAAACTTAATGCAATTAGTATTCCTTCAATGCAGTAGGTAATTGATATTTCAATAATTATATAATAGCAGAAATATTATAAATAATTAGAGAGCTTCGCAAAACGAAGCTCTTTTTTTATTAACGGAACTGACTGAAAAATACTATAGCTTCCTGTTGTAACATCAATTACTTTTCCTATAACTTTTGTAGGTTGACTTTGTGCCTACGAATAGATATAAATTAATAAAAAAACTGTAAACAAAAACACCTAATGTTTTATAGTTATAAATATCGTGAACTGAGCCTTTAAGAAATCGTAATTATAACTCATCAGATCTATGATATCGAAATGCCTTTGTATTAAAATTTACTTAAATAGACACAACGAGTTTCAATTTTACTTATACTAAGACTCTTTAACATTTTTAAATTTGTCTTTAATTTGAGCTCCTTTTTTCGACCACTTGTATAATGGAATCATAATTCCTAAGATAAATAAGAACAGAGACAGCAATAAAAGGTTATTAATATTACCAAAAGTATTACCAGCGGTTAAAATACTTAAAATAAGTAGGACAGATAAAGGAAGTGATAATGCAAGTATTGATAAAGCATAATCTATATTAAATGTTTTTCTATTTTGTGGGACATCAATTTCTTTTGAAGCGACATTACTAATGTGAGCAAAAGGCCAAAAACTGCAAGCACTAAGCCCGAAGGAAATATAGAAAAGAATATCTTTTTGAACGCCAATTTTTAAGATTGAAACCAAACACGCGATAATAAAAATAGTTAAAGAAGCCCTAAGCATGAGCATTGAAAATATTTGTATAAACTGTTTCTTTTCAATTTTAACGGATAATCCAATAAATATAAGAACTAAGGGCGTCATAATATAACTCAATCTATTTAATATTTCCTGAAGGAATAATGGCAGATTGTTATTATGTATTCCTAATGAAATAAGAATCAAAGCGATAATTATAAACACGTTTACCGGCTCGAAGAACATTGCTTTTGCGAGCGATTTTAATTTAGAGCCCATTGGTTGCTTGGCGATTGATTGATTTTTTAAATACCACTTAATTGCAATTAGATACAAAATAAATAGCACAAAGAATTTATTACCAAGGTCTGCCATAGCTGCTTTTGCTAAATAATCTTCTCCTAAAAATTCTAATATAAAAGGAAAACATGATAAACCAGGCGCCAGTGACGGAATTAAAAGTTTTGCTGTATTAATGGTGGGCCTATCTTTTATGCCTAAAACAAACAATAGGCTTGGTGTAATAAAGAACAAAAAGAAATTAAGCCCTAGTGCCAATAATGGCAATAAAAATAAATTGAAATTTACATTTATTTTTAAAAGAGCAATAAATATAGTGGCTGGTAGTGCCAGAAGTAATATAATCTTCTTTAGCCCGTTAACTTCATCTTTAGAGGTAAATTTAAGCTTCAGCAAAACACCAATAAGAATAAAAAGAACAAACGAAAAAGCTTTAATAAAACCTTCTGACATTAAGCAAAAATTTCATCCATGGCATTCGTAAAGATTTTCATTTCTTCCATGGTTCCTATACTCACTCTGCACCAGTTTTTATCCCAAAATTTAAAAGCTCTAACGGCGACTTGTTTACTATAAATTTTTTCTAAAAAAGGGTTTCCTTCCATTGGGATTTCAAAAATTATAAAGTTAGTTTGAGAAGGTAAAGAAGTATAGCCTTTCTCATCTAAATAAGCTTTTGTGAAGTTTCTAGCTTCTATTATTTTAGTTTTAGCCATGGTTAAAAATTCGTCACCTTTAAGACTTGTAGTCGCTGCCATAATAGAAGGCCCTGTTATTCCCATACCACCACGAGTAACATCGTTAATTCGTTTTAGTGTTTCTTCTTTGCCAAGAAGATACCCGATGCGCAATCCTGCCATACCATGAATTTTAGAAAACGTACGTGCAATCATAACATCTTTACCTTCACTTACTAAACTAACCATACTATCTTTAATACCATTATCAGATAGCTCAATATAGGCTTCATCAACAAATACAGGTACTTTTTCTGAAACTCTACTGCAAAAATCTTTTAATTTTTTAGCATCGGTAATAGAGCCTGTTGGATTATTTGGATTACATATATATACCAACTTGGTATCTGCATCAATTCCAGCTTCCATAGCATCTAAATCGTGTTGTGAATCACTTAATAGCTTGTAAGATTTCCATACGCCACCAACTGATTGGGAGACATTCATTAACGACATATAACTAGGATCTGCACTTATTACATCGCCTCCTTTTTGAAAAAACACCATAGCTACTTTCTCTAAAACATCAGAAGATCCTGGAGCCATAATAATTTGCTCTGGTTTTACATTTTCTTTTTTTGAAATTATCTCAATTAAATTAGTTAAAGTTTGCCAAGCGTAACGATTTCCACTAAATACTTCATCTTGAAACGCTTTAGCAGCCAATGGTGGAGGCCCATATGGATTTTCGTTGGCTCTTAAAATCGCTTTAAGTTTAGGTTCGTCAAATATAGGCGGTGTAAACTCATTAAATGAATTTGATGTATTAAATAAAAAAGTACGATTTTCTAACTGTGCCTGTTCAACAGTTTTTGCCCAAATATCCTGAGGCATTACGGCAATACCTGCCATAGTTAATGCTCCTTTTTTTAACCAATTTCGTCTACTAATTTGTGTTGGTTTCATTTTTTCAATTTTTTATGGTTAGTGAAATTAATTTTAGATTCATTGATATAGAAAATAAAACACCTAATTTACAGTATATGTTTCAATAATTTTAGTTAAAATTTTATTTTAACTAACTATTATTAAATCTTTTTGCGTTTTTAATGATAATCTTTTAAATTGAAATTTTTTAAAGTAATCATTCACTAAAAAATATGACATCTTTTTTATTCCCCCTTAATATGCATATAACAATGTTGGTTTTTACTAGATATAATGTCATACTATTTTCTAAAATTTAATATTTCTTTAAAAAGTAAATTACAATTTAGATATACCTATTAGAAACATAAATTCCAATAAATCGAGTACATTTACTTTTTTAATTATAAAAATGCCAATCCCCAGTAAATATTCTTTCATAAACCCGAATAAATTCCCTTTTTTTTACGGTTATGTTATTCTTTTAATAGGAAGCATAGGTGTTTTAGCAAGTATTCCGGGGCAAACTATGGGTATTTCTGTTTTTACAGACCCTGTAAAAGATGCTTTAGGATTAACAAGAAACCAATTTAGTAATGCCTATATGTTTGGCACTCTTTTAAGTGCTTTTTTTGTGTCAAAAGCAGGAGTTTGGTTTGATTCCTACGGAGCACGGTATACCGCGTTTTTTGCAACTATCCTGTTAGGAACTGCATTAGTATTAATGTCTGTTTCTGTTAAAATAAGTGACTGGATTCAAGCGCTATTATCTTTTAATTCTTGGATTATCCCTTTCGTGCTTATTACTCTATTATTTTTCTTTATTCGTTTCAGCGGTCAAGGCATGCTAACTATGGCATCCAGGAATATGATAATGATATGGTTCAAAAAAAATCGAGGAAAAATTAATTCTATAAGTAGCATTACCGTATCCTTGGGTTTTTCAATAGCACCCGTAATAATAAATAAACTTATAGACAATCATGGTTGGGAAATGAGTTGGCAAATCATAGCCATATGTTTGTTTATTTTTAGCATGTGTATTTTGCAATTGTATCGAAATAAACCTGAAGACTTTGGTTTACATCCTGACGGATTTGTTAAAAAGGAGGGGAGCGTTGCTATGGAAACTGCAGAAATTGATTTCACCTTATACGAAGCCAAACAAACTAGAGCATTTTGGATGTTCGGACTTATATTGGCATTTCATAGTTTTTTATCTACAGGCCTTACCTTTCATATTGTATCTATTTTTGGAAGTCAAGATTATACAAAGACCGAAGCTATAGCTATCTTTTTACCTATATCCATTATAGCCATTTCTGTATCAACCCTATGTAATATATTAAGTGATTACATACATCATAAAATCTATTTGTACGTCATGATTACCTGTGGGATTATAGCATCTTTAGGTTTGATGCTTTTATCGTCCACTACAGGTCTGTATATGCTGGTAGGTGGACTCGGAGTGATGTCAGGATTATTCGCTGTTATAAATGCTGTAACATGGCCTCGATTTTATGGAAGAAAATATTTGGGTTCTATAACCGGAAAAGTGATGAGTTTTTTGGTAATTGCGAGCGCAATTGCTCCCAGTTTATTCAGTTTTTGCTTTACATCATTATCCTCCTACAATTATATAAGTTATATTAATTTGTCTTTTTTATTGTTTTTATTAGTTGCATCCATTAAAGTAAAAAATTCTCAATTAACATGATTTATTTTATTTTAAAAAGTGTTAGGTTTTAACATATATTTGCAGATTTATAAACAAAATCACCAAAAATTATTTCTAAATGAATGTATCTATTATTAAGAATATAAATCATAGTTTATTGGTATTCTTAACTCTTATAATATCTAGTAACTTATACTCACAGATTTCTGGAAAAATTATGGATAATCAAGATAGTTCTCCGTTAGAGTATGCAACAGCAGCTCTTTATAATCAACAAGACAATAGTTTAGTTACAGGAGTTATTACAGATGATGATGGGTCTTTTTTAATTGAAAATATCAAAACAGGATTGTATTATTTGGAAGCTTCATTTATGGGATACACATCCAAAAAAGTTAAAGATATTACGGTAACTGAAAGAAATGAGTCAATAGATTTAGGCGTCATTAAATTAGCTTTAGGAAGTGAACTTAATGAGGTATTGATAAAAGCAGAACGCTCAACCATTATAAATAAGATTGATAGACAGGTTTTTGATAGTACTAAGTTTCAAAATAGTCAAGGTGGCAATGCCGTTGATGTTATAAAAAATCTGCCATCGGTTACAGTTGATGGTCAAGGAGAAATAAGTGTTCGTGGTAGTCAAGGTTTTGCTGTTTTAATAAATGGAAAACCCACACAAGGTGATGTTAGCACTATTTTAGCACAACTTCCTGCAAATGCATTAGAAACGGTCGAAATTATTACGGCGCCATCAGCAAAATACGATCCTGAAGGAAAAGGCGGGATTATAAACGTCATTACTAAAAAGGGGGCTGTAAGCGGAACTTTTGCTCAGGTAAATGTGCGCGGTGGTTTACCATCTATTGAGCCTTACGACACCCAAGTAGCAGCACAGCGTTATGGAATTGATGCTACCGTTAATAAGCTAACTGACAAATGGAACATTTCTATAGGTGCAAGCTATCAACGTAATGATAAAACTGGTAGGAGAGAAGGTGATATGTTTATTTTAAACCAGGCCGAAAATAAAACCACGTTTTTACCATCTGATGGCGAACGTAGTTTTGATGAAATAAGTTATAACGGCCGATTTAACGTGGATTTTGTGCCTGATAATAATAACACCTTTTCATTTGGTTTTTTTGCCGGAGAACGAACTAAAGATAGATTAGCAGATATTGTTTATAATAACTACGCCGTATTACCAAATGGAAGTGAAAATAGACTCTATGAGTTTATCTATTTCAACCATAACCTAAGAGTTAGAAAAGGAGATTTTGCTTTAGGAAGTTTTGATTATGCGCATAGTTTTAACGACAAATCTAAATTATCAACATCTGTTTTATATGAGTACACATTTTTAGGTGGTCCAACAGAGAATGATAACCGAGGTTTTCCTGACCAAAGTATTATGTATCAGCAAGAATTCAATACCAATGATAATCCACTACACGGAACACGAATTAATATAGATTATACATGGAAACCCTTTTCATTTGGAACATTAGAAACAGGTTTTCAATATCGAAAATTAGACCATGAAGGTGATTTTGTATATGAACGAGATGGTAATTTAGTTCCAGAATTTTCTAGTGATATTGAATTAAAACGCATCATTTACTCAGGCTATACACAATTAACGGGTTCAAAAAATAAATTGGATTATGCAGCAGGTGTTCGCTTAGAATCTATGAATAGAACCTACAAAGAAAAACTGGCTAGCGAAACAAATACAAATGTTTATAATTTCGATTTTGTAAAGTTATTTCCATCAGCATCTATTCAGTATGCATTAAATGATAAAACCAACTTAAAAGTGGCTTATAGCAAGCGTGTAGAGCGTACCACAACTTTTAAAATGAATAGTTTTGCAGAACGAGAACATTCAGAAGTATTCGAACAAGGGGATAATACATTACGTCCAGAATTTATTAATTTAATAGAATTGGGCTTTACAAAAAAACTAAAGGGAGGAAATTCGGTTTATGCCACGACATACTTCAGACATGTAAATAATGTTATTAATCGAGTAAATACTTTAGCATATCAACCTAATGGCGCCGTTATAGATAGTATTATTAATCGTGTATATTCTAACGTTGGGAAAAGTAATGCTGTTGGTTTAGAAATTGCAGCTAACATAAAACCAACTAAAAACTGGAGTAATTTTATTGGAGTGAATATTTATAACTATGCTATTGATGGCGTTTTAAATTTTAGACATAGAGACGGTATTTTAAGAAGTTATGATATTGATAGTAAATCTACTATATATTCGGTCAATTTAAATTCTACCTATAATTTTTGGGATAATGCATCACTGCAATTCACGTTTAATTATCTCTCTAATAGAAATACGGCCTTGGGAGAAGATTCAAGATTCTATTCTCCCAACTTAACATTTAAAAAATCATTTTTAGATAATCAGTTAGTAGCTACATTACAATGGCAACATATTGATATGGGTCTTTTAAATACCAACGAACAACGCATTACAACCTCTAGACCTAATGAGTTTTTTACCACAACAAACTATGCATATGAAGTGGATATGATAATTTTTAATCTATCATATACCTTCAACAAAGCTAAAAACAAATCTAAATTTATTGATAGTGAATTTGGTAAGCGCGAATTTTAATTTATTCACTTTTCTATTTTATATTAATAAGTTTTAAAAACCCTGGACTTCATGGGTGTTTTTCTGTATCTTAATAGTATAAAATTATTTATAGTTTATATGCTTGCAAGCTGTAATACCTGAGGTTGAGAAAAAATGAAGTCAAATTATGTTATAATCGGTATATTGATGGTGACGATCTTATCTTGTTCATCATCCAAATCTTTTGTAACTGAATCACAAATTAAGGCATTGGATTCGATTATGGAGAAACCAGAATTTAGTATTAAATCCGAATGGGTATATCCGCAAGTTACAGTGGCCATGCAACAGATAGCTAATTCAGGAATATTAGGTGTTGGCAATAACGCAAATGCCATCAACTTGATTGGTAATTACAATTATTTGACCATATCAGGAGATAGTATTTCATCATATTTACCCTATTATGGTGAACGTCAAATGCAAGTGGATTATAGTGGTCGTGACTCAGCCATTGAATTTGAAGGGCTAATCGAGAATTACGAGGCTTTAAAGAACAAAAATAAAAGCTATACCATCACATTTAAAGCGACGAGCAAATCAGAAAAATTTAATACAACCATCACAATTTATCCAAATTTAAAAGCGGACATACTCATTTATGGGAGCTCCCGAAACTCCATAAGATATTCGGGAGAGGTATTGGCAAGCAAAGAATGAATTTATTTTTTGAAAGAAAAATATAATTTAGCGCTATATTACAAAAACCTTCATTTTATCAGTTCAGTCATAACTAAAAATAAGTTATACAAACCAAATTAGTTGATAGTTTAAAGGTCTAAATATTATAAATATTTATCATATTTGTAATATGCATCCATCTATTATAAGTCATTTAAAACAATACATAAATCTTACAGAACATGATTTACAATTGTTTCAATCATGTTTAAACTCTATATCTGTTGACAAAGGCAAATTTTTATTACAACCCGGCACGCAGGTTAAACATGAGTATTTTGTTTTAAAAGGATGTTTAAAAGCCTACTATCTGGACGAAAAAGGGCACAGTCATATTATACAGTTTGCTATTGAGAACTGGTGGATTGGTGATTTTGATGCGTTTTTTAACGGTATTCCTTCGCGATTACATATTGAGACTATTGAGCACTCCACCTTACTCTCCATACATTACGACAGTCTACAACAGCTTTTTAAGACAGGTCCGATTTTCGAGCGGTATTTTAGGTTGCTTACCACCAATGCTTTTATTGCTCAACGGAAACGTATTTTATCCTCATTAGAAAAAGATACAAAGGAACGCTATGTGGAATTTTGCGAATCATATCCCAATATTGAAGACAGAATACCAGATTATGACATTGCTAACTACTTAGGAGTATCGGCAGAAAGTTTAAGCAGGATACGCTCCAAATTAAAACGTTAATATTTTACTAATTGATGTAGGTCAATTTAATTGGCCTTTATGTATTGTACTTTTGATATGATTCATACGAACAACGTATGACAAGATAATATCATATTTTTGATAGTATCTGTTAACAACAAAAAATAAAATAATGAAAAATATATTATTTGTATTGACAAGTAACGATTCTTTAGGAAATACAGGACATAAAACAGGGTTTTGGATAGAAGAATTTGCCGCTCCCTATTATACATTAACCGATGCTGGGCATATTGTTACCTTAGCCTCTCCAAAAGGAGGTCAGCCACCAATAGACCCAAATAGTGCGTCTGATGATGCTGCAACGCCGGCCACCGTAAGGTTTGACAAAGATAAAGTAACACAAGACAAATTAGCAAATACCCACAAATTAGAAACTGTAAATCAGAAAGACTATGATGCTGTTTTTTACCCAGGTGGACACGGTGTGTTATGGGATTTAGTTGAGGATAAAACATCAATTAGCTTAATCGAGTCATTTTATAACAACCATAAACCGGTAGCTTTTGTATGTCATGCACCAGCAGTACTTAAATATGTAAAAAATACGAGCTATGAACCTTTAGTAAAAGGTAAAAAAGTGACCGGATTTACGAATGAAGAGGAAGCTGCTGTTCAATTAACAAATGTGGTCCCTTTTTTATTAGAAGACATGTTAAAAGCAAATGGGGGTCAGTATTCTAAAATTGAAAAATGGCAGCCTTATGCAGTTGAAGATGGCTTATTGATTACTGGACAAAATCCTGCATCTTCAGAAAAAGTAGCCGAATTATTAATCAAAAAATTAAAATAATCATGAGTAAACAACCCTTATTAACACCATATAA
>NZ_DBNGMQ010000109.1:0-2162 GCF_057126245.1 Yeosuana sp.
CGGGGCTGTTGAAAAAGTCATAAGAATTAAGGATGAATTGAGCCATGTAATAATAAATCTTTAGTATTCATATAGAGTCAGTTTGGTCTATTGTTTTCAGATAGCGATATATACTAGCTTTTGAAAGATTATAGTCTTTCATTAGTGTTTTTATAAAAACTCCATTTTTTCTTTTTTTTTGCAATTCAGTAACTTGCTCATCTGTAATAGTTTGTTTTCTACCAAATAAAACACCTCTTTCCTTTGCTTTATTGATACCATCTACTTGTCTTTCGGACCTGATTTCGGTTTCAAATTGACTAATTGCTCCTAGCATATTAAAAAGTAATCTTCCTGTGGCATCACTTGTGTCTATGTTTTGATCTAGGACTTTAAGCTGCACTTTTTTACGTTCCAGAGTTTTTGCAATTTCACATAAATCTAATGTTGATCTTGCCAATCTATCTAAACGTGTAATAACCAATATATCCCCTTCTCTTACATATTCTAGGCATTCACTTAGCTTGGGGCGTTTTTTATTTGACGTAGCACTATGTTTTTCTTGATAAATTTTGTGACAGTCTTTTAGCTTATCAAGTTGAACCTTTAAACTCTGTCCTACGGAGCTTACTCTAGCATAACCAACAATTTCCATTTTTTCCTTTTTAGTCTTATATTATTTTAAATGTTGTAAGAATTGCCTTATTAGACATATTATAAGACATATACTTTACTATGTCTTATAAATTACACTTTTTGATACTTATAATTCTTAGTTGGTACACATTTATTGCAAAAACTTATAAAAGCTCAAAGCTACTAATATAAAAACACTTTTTATGCAAGGAAATCATATTCATGTTAGGAAATCGTCTATTAGGCTAGATATAGATAAACTAATTCCTGAGGATCATTTTTTAAGAAAGTTAGATAAAATTTTGGATTTATCTTTTGTAAGAGAATTGACTACAAAGTTTTACTGTCATGATAACGGACGTCCTTCAATAGACCCTGAATTATTTTTTAGGATAACTTTGATAGGGTATATCTACAATATCAAATCTAACAGAAAATTATGCGAAGAAATCAAATATAACTTAGCTTACAGGTGGTATTGTAAGTTAGACATTAATTATAAGATTCCAGACCACTCTTCTTTATCTAAAATAAGATCACGTTATGGTAAAAAAGTCTTTGAAGCGTTTTTTGATCAAATTATCTTTTTATGCAAGGAACATAAAATAATAAAAGGCAACACCATTATTACAGATGCAACATTAATAGAAGCAAATGCATCAATTGATTCAATGATTAGTAGAGAAAATAGTTATACACCAGATGGTGAAAAGTTTGTTGGTGTCATTACTTCTTTTTCTAAAAATAAATTGTCAAACAGCTCTCACATAAGCACATCTGATCCCCGATAGTTCATTAGCAATGAAAATTGGTGCCGCAAGAAGCTTGAAATATAAGGTACACATGTCAATAGATAAAGATAGCCGCGTTGTGCTTGATAGTAAAGTAACTACAGGGTCATGCCATGAAACACAAATCTACCTTGATAGGTTATTTTATATAAAATCTAAATATAACCTAGATATGACAAGTGTAATAGCTGATAGAGCCTATGGTTCATCAAAAAATATAAAATATCTACAACAAAATAGTATTATTGGATATATACCATTATTTTCTAGCAGGAGTGGAAAAATACAAGCTCTTATGCAAAAAGGTTTTCAGTACGACAAAGATACCCAAGAATATATATGCCCTTCAGGGATTGCAATGAAAGGATGGAAATCTGGGGATAGGATGATTTATAAAATAAGTGATGTTATTTGTAGAAATTGTAGTCAAAACATACATTGCAGCATTCCTAAAAGACAAATTGACGGCTATAGGCGCATAAGAAGAAGTTATGATCAAGACTTTTTTGAAAAGCAAATAAATCATATGAAGAAGAAAGATTTTATTAATGCCCAAATAAGCAGGATGTGGCAAATAGAAGGTATTAATTCGGAGGCTAAAAACCTTCATGGGTTAAAAAGAGCAAAATATAGAGGTCTACAAAAAGTACAGATTCAAGCCTATATGATTGCTGCGGTAATGAATTTAAAGAGATTAATCACCTTTTTTATTGCTCTTTTTTATAAAAAATATTTTCTTACTTTTTCAACAGCCCC
>NZ_DBNGMQ010000110.1:0-7608 GCF_057126245.1 Yeosuana sp.
GTTAGCATTTGCTATTAATTCTTTAGATGTATTGACGGTAATATCGGCTCCACTATTTACCGATACATGACTAGATTGAGCCATTAAATTGGCTGCCTTAATATCACTTCCACTGGTTGCTTTTGCAGTAAATGTATCGGTCTTTCCTGAAAGTTTTAAATCACTACCACTACTAGCGTTACAATTAAGGCTAGAGGTATTAATATCTAGTTTCATATCACTTCCACTTGAGCTATTAAGTTCTAGATGGTCTGTTTCAATAGTATTAGTAGAAACCAAATCACTTCCACTTGTTGATGTTATCTTGGATACATCTTTAAACGTTACTATAACTTTTTTTGAAGAAGCATAGCCAATATTTTTATCTAAATAAATACGCAACTCATTATCTGTAACTTCAGTTCTAATAAGCTCATGAAGATTTTCATCGGCTTCAATTAAAATGCTTTCTTCGTTTCCTTGAGTGATATAAACATCAAGACCTTGATTCGTTTGAATAGCATTAAAAGGTTGATTTAATGTGCGATTTTCTATTGTAACATTACCATTTCCTTTAACACCTGTAACAAAATTCATGTCAAAATTACAAGAGAATAGTAAAAAGCTTAAAATGGTCGCTACTAAATATTTAATTAATGTTGTCATAACTGTTTGTTTTTTGATTGATGATTCAAATATCCTAGTTATTCCTCTTTAGTAATAACTTTAATATCTGAGTTGTTGATTTTTATTGATGAATCGTTTAATTATTATCTGATTTTATTTGTATGCCATTATTATCAATATTTACTTTCACTTCTGTACTAGTTGCTTTAAGACCTTTTTTATTAATTTTTAAACTACTGCTGTCTAATTTTACTTGAACACCATCATTGTTTATTTGAATTCCATTTTCATCATCAAGAATATCAATATCAATTTCTGTTGGACAATCTAAGCATTCTACTTCGTCTGTTTTTACTTTAAGAAAATGATTCGTTTGATTAGAGGGTATTACAATGTCTCCATTGTAAGAATAATGGCTTAAGAAGTTACGTGTGTTTTTATTAAAATTAACTATAATATCTTCTGGTAAATATAAGATGACTAAAAGCTCTTGGTCACTAAACTTATTTTTTGCTTCAGTAGTTAAATAATTATCTAAAAGAACTTCATTTCCTTCAATTACATAATTGTATTTAATATTTTTTGCTCGCTCGATGGAAGAATTATAATCACTTCCATCTGCCGATTTTTTAATGCTTATAGTTGCTAATGAATCGGTTGTTGATTTTACCTTAATATTAATATCAGACGAGTATATGATTCGATCTCCGTTTTCATCATGAGCAAACTTAAAGGATCTATTACTTCTGTATGAGCTTCCATAAGAATCATTATTAACCATTTTTATGTTTAATGTATCAGTAGGAGCTACATAAAACTCTTGTTTTTCAATAACACTTTCGTTAAATGCGTGTTCACTCGCTTGTCTTACTCCAATTATGATCATACCAATAATAGATAATATCCATACTCCTAATAAAGTAAACTTTGCAATATTTCCTATTGATTTTAAGTTATTCACCAATATTTTTAATCCTAAATAGAAAAGGAAAAAGAAAGGAATTCCGACAAGGAAAAATACTAATAGAGAAACTAACCAAATAGGCGTATTTCCAGCATTAGCCATGTCTATAAAATCAATTCCAGGTATATGGATTATATTACTAACGCCTAAGGAGAATAGCCCGATAATTAAAGCAATTAAGGCAGTCGCACCAGTAATCATTAAGATGACACCAATAAACTTTGCAAATACCGTAAAAAAGAACATGATAATGTCTCCAATAGTATCAAAAAAAGTTTTTGAACTTGACTTTATATTGTTTCTTTGGTTTTTTAAATCTACATTTTTCGCAGCATTTGAAACATTTTTCGCAGCTCCAGAAACAGATTCTGTTACATTTTTTGCAACGTCACTTACCGTTCCAGAAACACTATCAAATCCGTCCTTTATTTTTTTTTCAATGTTACTAATATTAACAGGTTCGCCTGTCATAGTAAGCTTTTCGGCTGTGGTTAAGGCTTCAGGAACTAATATCCAAAATAAGATATATATTAAAATAAAGGTTCCACCAGATCCAATTGCTAATAATAGCCAAATTAAACGAATCCAAACCGAATCTATTCCTAAATAGTGACCTAAACCAGAAGCAACACCACCAATATATGAGTTGTCTGTATCTCTAAATAGTTTCTTTGAAGGCGATGATTTTCTTTTATAAGTTGGTTGTGGTTCATCTTCAAAAATTTCATCATCGACCAAATAATCTTCTGGTTGACCCATGATAGAAATCACTTCTTCTACTTCTTTATTGCCAATAACTTGTTTATCATGTTTTATACGTTCGCTAAAAAGTTCTGCAATACGAGCTTCAATGTCTGAGATAATTTCAGAACGACCTTGAGAGTCTGTAAATGAACGTTTTATAGCCTCAAGATAGCGTTGTAGTTTTTGGTAAGCATCTTCATCAATATGAAAAAATATACCTGCTAAATTTATGTTGACTGTTTTATTCATTTTTTTGTTGATTTTTTTCTTGTTACTAGGTTAACGGCGTTTTGTAATTCGCTCCAAGTGGTATTTAATTCTTTTAAAAATAGTTTTCCTGTTTCGGTTAAACCATAATACTTTCTTGGTGGTCCTGATGTTGATTCTTCCCATCTGTAATTAAGAAGTCCAGCATTTTTAAGTCTTGTAAGTAGCGGGTAAATAGTTCCCTCTACAACAAGCAGTTTGGCGTCTTTTAAGGTATCTAAAATCTCTGCTACATACGCATCTTCATCTTTTAAGACCGAGAGTATACAGTATTCTAATACACCTTTACGCATTTGTGCTTTTGTGTTTTCTATTTTCATAAGAGTTTAATATTGTTATTTAAAGGTCTTATGCAGTTCGCATTTAAGACATTTAAAATGATTGATGATTGTAACCATGCTCGTATCATGTTCTAAAGCGTTTAAATATTGTGAAACTGTTCATTTTTTGATTGATTTATGATTAATTATTTGATGAAATTTATTGTTAACGGATACTCATATAATTCCCCATCTCTAGCTTTTAAACTCGCTTTTATAATAAAAACAAGCTCTAAAATAAATCCAAGTACGGCAAGTCCACCCAGTGCTCCACCAATGTAAAGTAGAGGAGAAGGTTTTCCTATATTAATATGGAAGGATTCAAAACCTTGAAAGTCAATAAAATCCATCCCATTAAAAATATTAAAAACAAAAAACGGAATGCTAATGGTTCCCAAAATAATAGCATATAGTAAAATGCTTATTTGAAAATTAATAGCTTGTTTTCCGTGAGCATCTACAAATTCAGATTTTTCTTTATTACTTACCCATAGAATGATTGGTCCTATAAAGTTTCCTAACGGAATAATAAACCTACTAAAGGTTGATAAATGAATAAAGGTTGCGATGTTTTTTTGATGATTGTCTAACATGATTTTAAAAGTATATAATAATATCCTATGCAAATATATATCTAAAAGAAGGTATTATGCAACACATAGTACTAAAATTTAACAAAAATTTAACAAATTGGAGTGTCAATTATTTTCAATATTTTAGTGGTGAATTAAATAATGAAGAATGAATATAACGCCAAGAAAACTGAATCTATATACTATTTTTAAATTGCCTTCTGCCTATTTGTGTGGTGTTAGAACCAAATATATTGATAACGAAAAGAGTATAGTGAAAGTAAGACATCGCTGGATAAATCAAAATCCATTTAAGTCCATGTTTTGGGCGGTACAAGGTATGGCAGCAGAGTTTTCAACAGGTGCTTTAATTATTGGAAAAATACAACAATCTGGCAAACGTATTTCTATGTTGGTTACTACAAATAATGCTACTTTTACAAAAAAGGCTACTGGTAAAATCACCTTTGTTTGTAACGATGGAAATATAATTGATGAAGCTATATTAAAAACTATTGAAACAGGTGAAGGGCAAACGTTTTGGATGCAATCGGTTGGTTTAAATGAAGATGGAGCGGTGGTTTCTACTTTTAATTTTGAATGGAGTATTAAAGTAAAAAGTTAACTTCTAAGTTGTAGTATTCAGTTTGTCACATGTTTTATTGGAATTTGGTATTTAGTTATTGTAATTTTCAAAAGTTTGTAACAAAACAATAAACAAAGCAACATATAAACGAATCAACAAAAAACAAAATAAAATGACAGCACACGAAATAGATTATAAGCTTTATGGTGAAGAAATGCAATATGTTGAAATAGAACTAGACCCGCAAGAAGGTGTTATTGCAGAAGCAGGAAGTTTTATGATGATGGATGACGGCATTAAAATGGAAACCATATTTGGAGATGGTTCTACAAAAAATCAAGGATTTTTAGGCTCTATTTTGGGTGCTGGAAAACGTATACTTACTGGTGAAAGTTTATTTATGACTGCTTTTTATAATAATTTAGTAGGAAAGCGAAAAGTATCATTTGCATCGCCTTATCCTGGAAAAATTATCCCTATTGATTTAACAGAGTTTAATGGCAAATTTATTTGTCAAAAAGATGCATTCTTATGTGCTGCAAAAGGAGTGAGTATAGGCATTGAATTTAGTAAACGTTTAGGTCGCGGGCTTTTTGGAGGAGAAGGTTTTATTATGCAAAAACTAGAAGGTGATGGTATGGCATTTGTGCACGCCGGAGGAACTATGGCAAGAAAGGTTTTACAACCAGGAGAAACATTACGTGTAGATACAGGTTGTATTGTTGGGTTTACTCAAACTATAGATTATGATATTGAATTTATTGGTGGTATAAAAAACACTATTTTTGGAGGAGAGGGATTATTTTTTGCTAAACTTCATGGTCCAGGAACTGTTTTTATTCAGTCTTTACCATTTAGCAGGTTAGCAGGACGAGTGCTGGCATCAGCTCCCAGAAGTGGAAGTAAAGATAAGGGTGAAGGCAGTATTCTTGGGGGTATTGGAGATTTACTAGATGGGGATAATAGATTTTAATTGTTAATTATTTTTAAAAACATTAAGTTTAAAACAATATTTTTCATTACTTTTGTGTTATTAATAATATGATTAATCCATTTAATAGGTAGTAAAAATTTAGTATATTTTATCAACTAAAACCTTAAATTATATTATGGCTAGAGCAATGTTAGAATACACCAAAACGGTGCTTAAAAAAGTGAGTTTTGATGTGACATTATTCTGCAAAGAAGTACAAAAGGCAGTTCAAAGATTATTGCCTTATGAAATTGATGAACTAAAATTGTTTATACTTTCATTGGTACAGCAGAATCCAGAATTAAATCAATCTTTAGTTTATTTAAAAGCATAAAAAGAAAGCGACTTAAAGTCGCTTTTTTTATTTTGGTAAAGGGCTAATGATTTCAACATTCTGAAAGGCAATGGCGCCTCTTATAATTCCAGAAATAACTGTTTGGAGAGCTTCAATAATTTGAATTTTTAATTCACTTTTGTGATATATAATACTTACTTCTCTTGCAGGGCTAGGCTCATTAAAATAATGCAGATTTCCTTTTTCACTATCCTTAATGTCTAAGGTGTGTAAATAGGGTAACAGTGTCATTCCTAAACCTTCATTAGAAAGCTTAATAAGTGTTTCTATACTACCGCTTTCAATCTGAAACTTTTCTTCGGTATTATTTTTGAATGTTTTACAAAGATTGATAACACCATCTCTAAAACAGTGACCATCTTCTAAAAGAAGCATATCATCTAGGTCTAAATCAGCAATATCAATTTTTTTATTGTTATGTAATCTATGGCTTTTTGGAATATAATTCACAAAAGGTTCATAATAAAGGACACGTTCTTTAATAAATTCCTGTTCTAAAGGCGTTGCAACAATGGCGGCATCTAAATGACCATCTTTAATTTTTGAAATGATTTCTTCGGTGGTTAACTCTTCTATTTTAAGTTTTACTTTTGGATGTTTTTTTATAAATGTTTTTAAAAACATGGGTAGTAGTGTGGGCATAATAGTTGGAATAATTCCTAATTTAAATTCACCCCCAATAAATCCCTTTTGTTGATCTACAATGTCTTGAATTCTATAAGATTCATTAACAATATTTCTAGCCTGTGTGACGATTTTTTTACCAACCTCTGTAAGTTCAATTGGTTTTTTAGTACGATCGAAAATTTGTATCGATAATTCATCTTCTAGCTTTTGTATTTGCATACTAAGTGTGGGTTGCGTAACAAAACATTTTTCCGCAGCTTTTGTAAAATTTTGTTGTTCAGCAACAGCTAAAACATAATATAATTGTGTAATAGTCATGCGTATTGATTTAGACTATAAAGATATAAAAAGCATCAATAAAATCTATGGAAAAATACATGAATAATAAATTAAATTTGTTAAAAATAAAAAAAACAATACAAAATGAAACTCAATAGTCTAGGATTAGACCAAGAAAAAACGAAAGATATAGCTAAGGATTTAAATGTTTTATTAGCTAATTTTCAAACTTATTACCAAAATTTGCGGGGTATTCACTGGAACATTAAAGGAAAGCGATTTTTTGACTTACACGTAAAATTTGAAGAATTATATACAGATGCCAACTTGAAAGTGGATGAAATTGCAGAGCGTATCTTAACGTTAGGAGAAACTCCGTTGCATACTTTTGAAGATTACACAGCTGTAACAAAAGTACCTGTTGGAAAAAATATTTCTCAAGATGATTTAGCCGTGCGTTTAATAGTAGATTCGTTAGCAGAATTACTTAAAGTTGAACGTAGCATATTAGATAAATCTGGAGACGCTAATGATGAAGGTACTAACTCTATGATGAGTGACTTTATTACCGAACAAGAAAAGACCATTTGGATGATGAAGGCTTGGTTAAGCGAAACCATTTAAATATAATTGATTAATAGCCAGAAAGCAGTGCTTTATGGGCTCTTTTTTTATTACAATAACCCACGAGATTTAATTTCTAAATATTTATTTATGGTATTAATGGTGAGTTCTTCTGGCTTCGTAAGAATACTTTGTATACCATGTTTTTGTAACTCTTTAATCATTAAACGTTTTTCAAAATCAAATTTTTCTGCAATGGTTTTATGATAAATGGTTTGAATGTTTTCAGCATCGGAAGTGAGTAGTTTTTCTAATTCGGTATTTTCAAAAAATATCACAACCAGCATATGTTTTTTTGCAATAGCCTGTAAATAGGGGAGTTGTCTTTTTAAAGCGCTTTTGTGCTCAAAATTTGTGTATAACAATAACAAACTTCTATGTGTTACTTTTCGTTTTAGTTGTGTGTAAAGAAGGCTAAAATCGCTATCAAAAAATTGGGTGTCTATATTATAGAGGTACTCAGAAATACTATTTAAATGTGTTAACTTTTCGATAGCGGGCAGAAAATTTTCAACTTGTTTTGAAAATGTAAGCATGCCAACTTTATCGTGTTTTTTTAGGGCGACATTGCTAAAAGCTAATGTTGAATTAATGGCATAATCTAATAGTTTTAAGCCATTAAAAGGCATTTTCATAACACGTCCTATGTCAATAACAGAATAGATAGGCTGTGATTTTTCGTCTTGATATT